>NZ_KV815052.1:0-3070 GCF_001814145.1 Prevotella sp. HMSC073D09
GGGAGGTAAGAAAGTTTCGGGCAATTAGTAGCGCTCGGCTTTGGCGTCGCCGCCTTTACACCTGCGCCCTATCGACGTCCTCGTCTGGGACGACCCTCATGAGGAGTTCTAATCTTGCGGCCGGCTTCGCACTTAGATGCTTTCAGCGCTTATCCGATCCAGACTCAGATACCCGGCGGTGCACCTGGCGGCACAACCGGTAAACCGGAGGTCTGTCCATCACGGTCCTCTCGTACTAGTGACAGGGCCACGCAAAACTCCAACGCCCACGATAGATAGAGACCGAACTGTCTCACGACGTTCTGAACCCAGCTCGCGTGCCACTTTAATGGGCGAACAGCCCAACCCTTGGGACCTTCTCCAGCCCCAGGATGTGACGAGCCGACATCGAGGTGCCAAACCACCCCGTCGATATGAGCTCTTGGGGGGGATCAGCCTGTTATCCCCGGAGTACCTTTTATCCTTTGAGCGATGCAGTTTCCATACACTTGCACCGGATCACTATGCCCCAGTTTCCTGCCTGCTCGGCATGTCTGCCTCCCAGTCAAGCACCCTTATGCCATTGCACTCTAATGGGCCGGTTACCAATCGGCCTGAGGGTACCTTTGGAAGCCTCCGTTACGCTTTTGGAGGCGACCACCCCAGTCAAACTGCCCACCAAGCAGTGTCCCCGCATCTGCGGGTTAGACCTCGGACAGCCAAAGGGCCGTATTTCAAGGGTGGCTCCACAAGGGCTGGCGCCCCCGCTTCAAAGCCTCCGGCCTATCCTACACATCGGATGACCAAGGTCAATGCTAAGCTGCAGTAAAGGTTCACGGGGTCTTTTCGTCCCATCGCGGGTAATCGGCATCTTCACCGATACTACAATTTCACTGAGATCATGGTTGAGACAGCGTCCGGATCATTACACCATTCGTGCAGGTCGGAACTTACCCGACAAGGAATTTCGCTACCTTAGGACCGTTATAGTTACGGCCGCCGTTTACCGGGGCTTCAATTCAAACCTTCGAGTTGCCTCTGAGCTCTCCTCTTAACCTTCCGGCACCGGGCAGGTGTCAGGCTGTATACGTCATCTTTCGAGTTGGCACAGCCCTGTGTTTTTGTTAAACAGTTGCCTGGACCTATTCTCTGCGCCTCGCCTTGCGACGAGGACCCCTTATCCCGAAGTTACGGGGTCAGTTTGCCTAGTTCCTTAACCATGAATCTCTCAACGCCTCAGTATGTTCTACCCGACTACGTGTGTCCGTTTGCGGTACGGGTGCCGCACGGATTAAGCTTAGCGGATTTTCTCGGGAGTATGCTTACCCACGCTATTGCCATTCCCCGAGGGGAACGGCATACTTTCGGGGTTCGGCTCGCGCGGTGGATTTGCCTGCCGCCCTCAACGCCTACGCCCTTCAACGGAGAATTCCGTATCTCCGCGGTGGTGTCACGCCTCCGTCTCCGCATCGCTCCGTGCGGCAGTAAGGGAATGTTGACCCTTTCTGCCATCGGCCTCGCCGTTCGGCTGAGCCTTAGGACCCGACTGACCCCGGGATGATTGGCATTGCCCGGGAAACCTTAGTCTTGCGGCGGGGGGGAATCTTACCCCCCTTATCGTTACTTATACCTACATTTGCTTTTCCATGGGCTCCAGCGGCAATCGCCTCGCCGCATTCAACGCACATGGAATGCTCCCCTACCGATACTTTTTTCAATGCTATCCCGCGTCTTCGGTGTCTGCCTTATACCCGATTATTATCCACGCCCGGACCCTCGACCAGTGAGCTGTTACGCACTCTTTAAATGAATGGCTGCTTCCAAGCCAACATCCTGGCTGTCGCGGGGACCAGACTTCGTTAGACTAACTCAGGCAGAACTCCGGGACCTTAGACGGCGGTCTGGATTCTTCTCCTCTCGGGAACGGACCTTAGCACCCGTCCCCTTACTGCGCAGCTACTGTCCCCTAAGCATTCGGAGTTCGTCAGGACTTGATAGGCGGTGAAGCCCTCGCGTCCTATCGGTCGCTCTACCTCTTGGGGAGAACACTGCACGCGGCACCTAAATGCCTTTCGGGGAGTACGAGCTATCTCCAAGTTTGATTGGCCTTTCACTCCTACACACACCTCATCGGGAAGCTTTTCAACGCTTATCCGTTCGGACCTCCATCCCGTGTTACCGGGACTTCATCCTGGACATGTGTAGATCACTTGGTTTCGCGTCTACCACCACCAACTTCAAACGCACTTGCGTGCGCCATACGCCCTGTTCAGGCTCGCTTTCACTGCGGCTGCGGGCCTTGTGGCCCTTAACCTTGCTGGTGAAGGTAACTCGTAGGTTCATTATGCAAAAGGCACGCCGTCACTGCAAAAGCAGCTCCGACCGCTTGTAGGCGCATGGTTTCAGGAACTATTTCACTCTTCTTGTCGAAGTGCTTTTCACCTTTCCCTCACGGTACTGGTTCGCTATCGGTCTCATGGGAGTATTTAGCCTTACCGGATGGTCCCGGCAGCTTCGCGCAGGATTTCACGTGTCCCGCGTTACTCAGGATACCGCTATGCCGCTTTGTGTTTCGGATAAGGGGCTTTCACCCGCTACGGCGCCCCTTTCCAGGGAGCTTCTCCTCACACGCCGCGTGCAACGGCGCGGTCCTACAACCCCGGCGATGCGTTGCCACAACGCCGGTTTGGGCTCTTCCCCGTTCGCTCGCCACTACTGGGGGAATCATTAATTTATTTTCTCTTCCTCGGGGTACTAAGATGTTTCAGTTCCCCCGGTTCGCCTCACCGACTGTGCGGTGATACCCGCGTATTGCGCGGGTGGGTTGTCCCATTCGGAAATCCGCGGGTCAAGGGTCATTTGCACCTTACCGCGGCTTATCGCAGCTTATCACGTCCTTCATCGCCTCCATGAGCCAAGGCATCCGCCATGCGCCCTTATTTACTTTCTTTACGCCAGCGCACGCTTCCAACAAGGGAAGGCGCGCAGCCCATACTTCAGCTGTATCGTCTACATGGACATCACGTCCACGTGATTCATCACTTTTCTTACAGTCTTGCTTGTGTCAATATGTCAAAGATCTCATGCGCAA
>NZ_KV815053.1:0-9631 GCF_001814145.1 Prevotella sp. HMSC073D09
GACCATGAAACACGTGGCTGAATAGGGCGAAAAAATCGTTAAAAAGTGGGGTTTTAGGGTCTAAAAGCGAGTATTTGGGCATGAAGAATTATGAGTCAACGGCCAATCTAGAAAGGCTAAATGGGGCAAAATGCAGCTTTTGTTCTCAAAAATAGACAATGGAAAAGGTGTGAATGGCTAGAAAAGGCTGCCTTTTACCAACTTTATAGCCCATATTTTCGCTAGAACGGAGTGAAAGTTAGAACGGGTTTGTAAAATAAAAGATAAGAATTTAAGTTTTTGAGTTGATGGTTTGGTGAATTTTGGGGTTGATGATTTGGTGAGTTTGTGAGTTCATGAGTTGATATGAATTTATAAGTTGGTGATTGGGTGATTTTGTGAGTTGGTATGAATTTGTATGTTGATGAACTGATGAGCAGATGAAGTATGTAGGTTGATGAGTATGTGAGTTTATGGGTTTATGGCTTTTTGAGTTTGCAAGATGTTAAGTTGCTGTATTCGGGAGTTGTTGGGTTTTCGTGTGTTTATAAGCAGAGGAGTGGATGCAAAGAGGAAACAAAAATCGCTGTAAAACGTTAGTCTTACAGCGATTCTTATTTGTTTTGCCAAGTGGAACATTCCTTTTGGCTTGTTAAAATGCTTGCGGAAGATGAGGGATTCAAACCCCCGATACCCGAAAGGGGTATACCGGATTTCGAGTCCAGCGCATTCGATCACTCTGCCAATCTTCCAAATGCGGTGCAAAGGTAACAATAAAATCACAAATACACGCATTTCAAGCGATATTTTTCTTATTTGTGCCACATTAATGCGAACAAGGCGTGGACAAAATGGTTTATTCTAGCTTTCTTGCTGCGCCTTTTCGCGTTGGTGTGATGGAGAATTGCATTGGCGATAATGGTTTAAGGCATGTTCTAAAAATTACACGCTTTTTTCTTTTCTCTTATTAAAGTTAGCACTTCACTGCCTTTTTCTTTATTCAATTCGTTCTTCAACGTCTTTTGTCCTTATCTGGCATCTTTTCCTTACCTTTTCAGTCGCATAGTTCACTATGTTCCACCAAGAAGTAAGAGAAATATGCGCAGATAAAGTCTAAAAAACAACGATCGGTTTGGTTTAAACGATTTACTTTTTCACCTGAATGCTATTCAGCAAATCAACTTTTCCGTCGTTGATTAGTTTCAAAATCAGTTCGCCGAACAGCGTGTTAGGCCATGCAAACCATGCGCGGGTGTATTTGTGAGCATCGTCTTTGTTGAACGATTCGTGCATAACGCCCGTGTTGCCATCCGTTTCCATCAGCATTTTGATGCATTGTTTTATCTCTTCATCGTTCTGAGAGGTGAATGCTTTGAGCATAATGCTCATCGGCCAAGGATAATTTGCACCGATATGTGGGCCACCGATGCCTTCGCCTGCCGCACCTTTAAAAAACCAAGGGTTGTCTTCGCTCCATACAAAGCGGCGTGTGTTTTGGTAAATGGGGTCGTTTAATGGCACATCGCCCATGTAACCAAGGGCCAAAAGGCTAGGAACATTGGCATCGTCCATCAGCACTTGTCCGCCATATCCATCTACCTCGAAGGCGTATATCTTGCCATACTTGGGATGTTCGGTTATGGCATACTTCTTTAATGCTGCTGCAACCTCGTTGGAAAGCGCTTTACACGACCGACTTAATTCCTGATTTTTGTTTACTTTCGCGAGAATTTCGGAGGCTTTGTTCATTGCCGAGACTGCCATGAAGTTAGACGGAACGAGGAAAAGCATTGTTGTAGCATCGTCGGATGGGCGGAAACAAGAGGCGATAAGGCCCACTGGCTTTACTGGCGAGCCATATCCATCGCCGCCCAACGTTTCGGTTTGACGTGTCGATTCGCGCTCAAAGCGATATTTACCCGGTCCGTCTTTACGCTGTTGTTCTTTAAATGTGGCCAATATCTTCTTAACGGCTTCTTGCCAAAGTGTGCCAAATACAGACGTATCGCCAGTAACTTGCCAATAGTGGTAAGCCAAACGGATGGGATAACAAAGCGAGTCTATCTCGTATTTACGTTCAAACACCTCTGGTTGCATATCCGTTTTGTCGGTTATATGCCCTTCGCCCGTTGGCCCATCGTTAAAAGCATTGGCGTAGGGGTCGATGTTAATCTGTCGTAATTGCCTAAGAATAACGCCACGAATCATGGCTTTAAGCTTGGGGTCTTTGTTGGCAAACTGCACATAGGGCCACACCTGCGCCCCCGAATCGCGGAGCCACATGGCTGGGATGTCGCCTGTGTAGACGAAAGTATCGTCTTCGCCATTTACTTTTCGGTAATGAACGGTTGTTTCTAAGGTGTTAGGGAAACAGTTTTCGAACATCCAAGCAAGGTATCTGTTGCCTTTAAGCAACTTCTTTACCTCTTCTATCTTCTTGTCGATAACCTCAGAACGGAATAACCTGTCCTTTACGTCTGGTCGTTTGCTAACATAGAGGCGCGTGTTGTCGGCAATGGCCTCGATGTATTCTTGTCCGTACACTTTGTTCTTTTGGGCCAACATTTGTTGGCTGGGCAGGGCTAGTAATGCCAGTGCCAAATAGAAAGATTTCATTAATTTATTGATTAGGGGTTTTGTTTTGTAATGGGCATGTTTAGAAACCGGGCAATAGTGTTGCATTGTTTAACGTGGCGCGTTTTGTAGAAGGAAATCCTTGAACTTGTCAAACGAATTGTTCATGGGATAGGTCTGCTTGCGCCCTTGCATAAAGCGAGCCAGCCTTTCGGGGATGTCTATTGGGGTGGGCAGCACAGCATCTACCGTTTCTTTGAACTTGGCGGGATGCGCCGTTTCGCAGAAAACGCCATGCTCGTTCTCGCTGAGCGATAGCTGCAATGCCTTATAACCGCATGCGCCATGTGGGTCGAGCACATAGCCTGTTTGCTGGAAACAGTCGCGTATGGTTGCTCTTATCTCATCGTCGTTGAAACTGAAACCTGCAATTAGTTGGCTTATCGTGTGGTGATTGCCGCCATACAGGTCGTAAATTCGGGCAAAATTGCTGGGATTTCCTACGTCCATGGCGTTGGCGATGGTCTGAACACTGGGCTTTGGCCGGTATTTACCCGTTTGTAAATATTGGTAGAAGACATCGTTTGCATTGTTGGCGGCGATAAAACGTTTTATGGGCAAGCCCATGCGATGGGCGAATAAGGCCGCAGTGATGTTGCCGAAGTTGCCGCTTGGCACGCAAAATACAAGTTCGTTTTGCAGACCTTGCTTTTTCATTTGCGCGTAAGCGTAGAAGTAATAAAACGCTTGGGGGAGAAAACGAGCCACATTTATGGAGTTGGCCGAGGTGAGGAGCAACTGCTCGTTCAACTCTCTATCCATGAAAGCCCGCTTTACCAAAGCCTGGCAATCGTCAAAAACGCCATCAACTTCGATTGCTGTGATGTTTTGTCCCAACGTAGTAAACTGACTTTCCTGTATAGCGCTTACCTTTCCTTTGGGATATAGTACGTACACGTTTACCCCTTCGACACCCAAGAAACCATTGGCCACGGCCGAACCCGTGTCGCCACTTGTTGCCACCAGCACGTTGATTGCTTGTTTGCGGTCTTGACCTACAAAGTGGCCTAGCAGTCGGGCCATGAAACGCGCTCCTACATCCTTGAAGGCCAAAGTTGGGCCATGAAACAACTCTAAGGCGTAGCAATTGGCTTGAACGGGCACCACAGGACAATCGAAAGCCAGTGTTTCGTTCACAATTGTTCGCAGGGCATCGGCCCCAACGTCTTCGCCGAAGAAGGCTTGTGCCACCGCGAAGGCTATATCTTGAAAGGAAAGCTTGTCTATCTGTCCGTAAAACGTTGTGGGTAAGGTTGCTATTCGTTCGGGCATGAATAGCCCATTGTCGGCGGCTAAGCCCTTAACCACCGCTTCGCGAAGGTCTACCATCTCCGTTTTACCATTCGTACTGTAATATCTCATCTCTGGTTTTAAGTTTATGAGTTATTGAGTTTGTGGGTTATTTAATTTGTGGGTTGTGGCGTTTGTGGGGGAGTTTGTTGCTAAGCTTTGGTGTTTTATGGTTTATTGTCTTGAACTTACAGCTTGCAACTGGATAAATCCTGAACTAACTGTTTGAATGCCGAAGAACTTTTAAACTCCTAAACTTAACAACTCACTAACTGATGAACCGTAACTATTGAATGTCCATAAATGTTTGCATAAATTGGTGCGGCCTAAGCAAACCAAAGCTACCACGTTTGCAACTCTGTTCATCGAAGGTTTGAACGGCATCTGGTGCGATGCCTTCGTGCCATATAAGAAACGGCACAGGCTCGTCTACATGTGTGCGAACCTCCACGGGGGTGGGATGATCGGGTAGTATGGCGATACATATTGGCTCGTTCCAACTTTTCACCTTATTATATATAGGCCCCACAATGCGACTGTCTAATGCCTCGATAGTTTTGAGTTTCAGTTCTAAATCGCCGTCATGCCCAGCCTCGTCACTGGCCTCAATGTGCAAGTAAAGGAAGTCGTCGTGCTTTAAAGCCTCAATAGCAGCTGTGGCTTTTCCTTCGTAATTGGTATTGTAAAGTCCTGTTGCGCCCTCAACGGCGATGTTTCGCAAGCCAGCATAATGCCCAATGCCGCGTATAAGGTCTACCGCAGAGATTACCGAACCCGACTGCACGTTGGGGTATAGCTGGGTAAGCGTTTTCATTGCTGGCCGATAACCGCCGCCCCACGGCCAAATGCTGTTGGCTTGGAGCTTTCCTTTGGCCGCCCTTTGCTTGTTCAAGGGATGGTTAGAAAGCACTTGTTGCGACTTTATTATCAGTTCGTTAAGCAAAGTTGCCGTTTCTCTGGCCGTCATTCTGCCCATTTCGCGTACATCTTCCCAGCCTTCTTGCGGTTTAACGAGCAAGGGTTGCCAAGGCTCATCGGGGTGATCATGCGGTGGGGTGCACTCGATATGCTTGTTACCTCCTTTTATAATAAGCAAGTGACGATACTGAATGCCCATAGCGAACTTTACTATATCCGAGGACAAGGCCTTGTTTAAAGCCTCGATGAGTGGTTCGCTTTCTTCGGTTTCGAGATGTCCGCCGTGGTGATTTCTTATCAATCCGTCTGCCAAAGTAAGGATGTTACAGCGCAAGGCAAGGTCTAACGGCTGCATATCGTAGCCAATAGAGGCGGCCTCTAATGGGCCTCGCCCCTCATAAACCTTGCTTAGGTCGTAGCCTAAGATGGCTGTATTGGCTACTTCAGAGCCAGGAGCGAATCCTTCGGGGATGGTTTGCAGCATGCCTGTTCGGCCTTGTCGGGCTAATAAATCCATGTAAGGCGTGTTTGCGTACTGCAACAGCATCTTTCCGCCTAGCCGTTCAACGGGATGATCGGCCATGCCGTCGCCTAGTATGATGAGATGTTTCATTGCAGATGAAGTTAAATGTTGGCAATGCTCATGATATTGGCAAACACACCGGCAGCTGTTACATCGGCTCCTGCTCCATAGCCTTGTATCTGCATGGGATATTGCTTATAGCGTTCGGTTGTAAGCAAAACGATGTTGTTCGAGCCTTCCAGGTTATAAAAAGGGTGGTTCTTGTCTACGGCTTGCAGGCCAACGGAGGTTTTGCCGTGGTCCATTGTAGCCACAAATCGCCACCGTTTCTCCTCTTTTGCCAATTGTTGACTCTGCCGTTCAAAGTCGGAATCGAGCGTGGGAAGGTTCTCCCAAAACTCTTCTAACGAACCTTTAAAGAAACTATCGGGTACAAAAAGCCGTTTCTCCACATCGGCTTGTTCTGCTTTATAGCCTGCCTCGCGTGCTAAAATCACGAGTTTCCTCACTACGTCCGTTCCGCTAAGGTCGATACGTGGGTCGGGTTCGCTATATCCCTGCGCTTTTGCGTGGCGTACAGTTTCGGAGAAAGGAACAGCTGCCGAAAGCTCGTTGAAGATAAAGTTGAGTGTTCCACTCAACACGGCCTCAATCTTCAAGATATGGTCGCCCGAGTTTCTCAAATCGTTGATGGTACCGATGATAGGAAGGCCTGCGCCCACGTTCGTTTCGTATTTAAACTTAACGCCTCGCGTAAGCGCCGTTTGTTTTAGCCTTTCGTACTTCTCGTATTTCGAAGATGCGGCAATCTTATTGGCCGTAACGATACTTACGTTATGTTCTAAAAGCGTTTGATATAGGTCGGCAACGTCTTTGCTAGCAGTGCAATCCACAAAAACACTGTTAAAGATATTCATCTCCAATATCCCGTTACGCAGACTTTCGGGCGTGCATTTGTCGGCGTCTTTCAGCAGTTCTGCGTAGTTGTCTAGGTCTAGTCCGTTGCGGTCGAACATCATCAGCTTAGAACTAGCGATGCCAACCACGCGCAGTTTAAGACGTGAACGCATGCGCAACTCTTCGGCTTGACTCTTTATTTGCTCGATAAGCTTGCCGCCCACCGTGCCGATGCCACAGATAAAGAGGTTGAGTTCGGTGTATTCGGAGAGGAAAAAAGAATCGTGAATAACGTTAAGCGACTTGCGCAAGAAGGCCGCCGACACCACAAACGATATGTTTGTTTCGGCTGCTCCTTGTGCACAAGCAATGACACTAATGCCCGAACGCCCAAGCGTACCAAATAATTTGCCTGCAACACCTGGCGTATTACGCATGTTTTCGCCCACGATGGCGACAGTTGCCAGTCCGCTTTCGGCCTTCATGGGGAACATCGCGCCCATCTCTATTTCTTTCGCGAACTCCTTGTTTAGCACTTCTACGGCTGCTGCAAGGTCTTCTTCGCGCACACCGATAGAGGTAGAGTTTTCTGATGATGCCTGACTAACAAGGAATACCGAGATACCATTGTTGGCCAGAACGGTAAATATACGGCGGTTAACGCCGATAACGCCAACCATAGACAGACCTGCAACCGTGATGAGTGCAGTGTCGTTAATGCTCGAAATGCCTCGTATGGGTTTATCCGTTCTTTCAACCTTTTGTTTGATGGTTGTACCCTCGGCTTTGGGGTTAAAAGTGTTTTTAATTCGTATGGGAATGTTCTTTACGCATACGGGATAGATGGTAGGTGGATAGATAACCTTCGCGCCGAAGTTGCAAAGCTCCATCGCTTCGGTATAACTCAGTTCCTTTATGGTGTAAGCGGTCTTGATGATTCGTGGGTCGGCCGTCATAAATCCGTCCACATCGGTCCAAATTTCCAATACATCTGCATCGAGGGCGGCGGCAAGTATGGCAGCAGTATAGTCCGAACCACCTCGCCCCAAGTTGGTTGTTTCTCCCGTGTCTTGGTCTAACGAAATGAATCCGGGCACAAGAGAAATGCGTGGTAAGGGCGAAAACGTGTCGACAACAAGCTTATTCGTCAGTTCGCTATCTAGCACATGCTTTCCGTTTTTGCGTCGGGTCTTGATAAACTCGCGCGAGTCGAACCATTTAGAACCTCGGATAAGTGCTGCCACGATATTCGAACTAAGTCTTTCGCCATAGCTCACGATGGCGTCTTGCGTTTTCTCGCTAAGGTCGCGAATAAGGAAAACGCCCGTATAAATGCTGCGCAACTGTTCGAAAAGGTTATCAACGGTGTTGAAAAGTTGCTCGCGAGCCGTGGTGTCGCTAATGATGGTGTCGATCATTTGGTGGTGACGTGTCATCATTTCATCGAACTCGCCTCTCCATTTCTCGTTTCCACCTACGGCCATTTGCGCTGTGGCGATAAGTTTGTCGGTGATACCTCCCAATGCACTAACAACCACAATCACGGGTTGTCGCTTAGCCTCGGTTTCCACAATGCGTTTTAAGCACAAAATACTCTTTACGGAACCTACTGATGTTCCGCCAAACTTTAAAACTTTCATCCGTTGTTATAATTTAATATTGTGTTGCCCCAAAACAAATGAGGTTGAACATAATTTCGATGCAAAAATAACAATAAATAGATATAACACCAACAAACGGCCTAGATAATTAATGGTTAAATTGAGCTTATTATCTTGCAATTCTCCGATTTCTTGGCTTTATTGCATATTCATTATCAGGCATAATGCTTGCGAACTTACCACTAAGTAGGGAGTTAGAATAGATAAGGCACTGCAGAACTCACAGACTTACTACCTCAAATCAACACCTTTTTGGGGGCTTAGGCGATGCTGTTGATAGCTGTTAGCTGTGCAAAATTGGGTGGCTATGTGTTGTATCGTAGTGTTTTCTGGATGTTAAAATCATGCCCAATACGGCCAAATAAGCGTAAGTTGTTTGGTGTTTCGAAGGCTTATGCTTATATTTGCGAAAAAGTTCGTAACGAAAATTATCGCAAATGAAGAACCCATTTAAGTTTGGAACCATTGTTGAAGGTGAGTATTTCACTGATAGAGACGATGAACTGCAACGGATAAAGCAATTGCTGAACAGCAATAACCACCTGATACTTATCAGTCCCAGGCGATTTGGTAAGTCTAGCTTGGTGAAGAAAGCGGTAACGCAAGTGTCGCGGCCGTGTATTTCGCTCAATCTGCAAATGGTGGTTAGCGTTGAGGGCTTAGCGGCAATGATATTGAAAGAAGTATTTAAGCTGCACCCGTGGGAAAAGCTTAAACATCTGCTAAGTAGCTTTCGGGTTGTGCCAACTATATCCACCACACCAACGGGAGAAACCATTGACATAACCTTTCAAGCCACAACCGATGCCACGGTGCTGATAGAAGACGCACTGCAATTGGTGGAGAAGGTGAGCGAAAAGGGCGACTCGATGGTGGTTGTGTTTGACGAGTTTCAAGAACTGATGGGGCTAGACAAGGGTATCGACAAGCGATTGCGTGCAATTATCCAAACACAACAACATGTTAACTACATCTTTTTGGGCAGTCAGGAGTCGATGATGACTGAAATTTTCGAGCGAAAGCGTTCGCCTTTCTATCGTTTCGGCGTGCTGATGCACCTAGATAGAATACCACACGACAATTTTAGCCATTATGTTCTTGAACGATTGCCTGCCGATTGTGCGATGAAAACCGACGTGGTAGAGCAGATTTTAAGCACTACGCGTTGTCATCCGTATTATACGCAGCAGTTGGCAGCACTTGTTTGGGACTTTCTGACTTACAAAAAACTCGATGCAACAGAGGTGGTAGAGCAGGCCATTGCAACGCTTGTTCGTACACACGACTTGGATTTTGAACGTATTTGGCTCAATTTCAACAAGACCGACCGCAGCATATTGATGGGATTGGTAAATAATGTGCAGCTTGCAAGTAACCGCCGACTTCCCACGAGTACGGTATACAGCAGCGTTAAACGGCTAATGCAAAGCGGTTATGTAATTAAGCTAGACGCTTTTGAAATTGAAGACCCGTTTTTTGCACGTTGGATAAAGCAGCGGCAGGGGTAGAAAAGCAGAATAGAGTAGGGGGTATATGGGCATAAACCCCAATCGCACGTTAAGAAAATCAGGCTTTCAGTTCGCGGAAACTCAACATTACATCTGAATGATGATTAACGAATTGTTCCTTCCCTAAACAATGACGGGAGTTTTTTTGTGGCTGTTGTAATCTTACTTAACATTATAACCGCGTTCTGTAACTATTCAGCGATACCCGATATATACAGTGC
>NZ_KV815054.1:0-256 GCF_001814145.1 Prevotella sp. HMSC073D09
AATCAAAGGGTATGGTTGTCTTGCCGTCAAAGAATGCACAAAGCAACAGTTTGTAGCCCAATACGCACCTGCCTTTTACATGGTCGAAAACACGACTGATGCCCTCCATCCTCACACCACTCTTCTCAAGCACGGTGTCATCTATGATGAAACAGGTCGTGGCATCGGATTGAGGAGCTTCGCCATACTTGCGCAATAGGCACATGTAACGCAGTGCAAAGCGGTTCATCAAGCGTCTCCAATCCATCTGCGGGCG
>NZ_KV815055.1:0-421 GCF_001814145.1 Prevotella sp. HMSC073D09
TCGGCCACGGCCAGGTCAACGTCGGGAAGGGGAAGGCTGCGCACACCCGATGAGACGGCCCTGAACCTGTTGGCGTAATAGTTGCCCTCGCCCACCGAATGCTCGATGTCGACGATGAGGTACTCGCCCAGCGAGGCCTTCGCCAGGCTGCCCATGCGCTCGCCGAAGGGGCTGGTTATCCTTACCACTGAGCCCACGGTGAGCTCCGCCTCCCCGCTCGTCCCCACCACGTAGTGCGACTCGGCGGCCTCCGCCTCCTGTTTCTTCCTCACGTACATCTCCATCTCCAGCATGTAGTGCACGCGCGATTGCGCATACTGCAAGGCCGGCTCCTTGAACATCTCCATCGAGGCCTGGAAGGCCTTGCTGCCCGGGCGGTCGAGCCCCGAGGGCTTGTTCGGCGTGTTTTCAGCCATGCTGT
>NZ_KV815055.1:521-2096 GCF_001814145.1 Prevotella sp. HMSC073D09
ACATCTCCATCTCCAGCATGTAGTGCACGCGCGAGTGCGCATACTGCAAGGCCGGTTCCTTGAACATCTCCATCGAGGCCTGGAAGGCCCTGCTGCCTAGCCGGTCGAGCCCTGAGGGCTTGTTCGGCGTGTTTTCAGCCATGCTGTGGTCGTGTTTCGACAGGTAGGAGAACACCCGGGCGGGCCGGGCCAGCGTCTGCACGCCAGTCTCGAACGAGGTGAGCGTCGTGTCGAACTCCAGTTTCACGGCCTTGGGTTTCCTCGGCATCCCGAAAACCAGCTTGGCGCCGTCGTAGTACAGCCACTCCTGGTACTTCTTGGCCAGCCGCCGGATGAACGTGAAGTCCGATTCCCGGTATTGGCAGACGTACCCCACGGACTTGTCGTGTTCGGGCTCCACCTGCGCCTGCACGCCCGCCTTGGCGCACAGCTCCCTGACTATCTCGCCCAACGTGCGCCCGAGCCACGAGTGGCAGCTCTCGCCGTTCTCCAGCAGGTAGGTGGTGGAATAGCCCGACACGCGTACCTCTCCGCCGTCCAGGTTCTCCCGGCAGGCGTTCACCTTCGTGACGACCCCGACGAACAGGAACGATTTCGCCTCCCTTCTCTTGATTTGTATGCGCTTGCCTAGCCATTCCGTACCGTCTTCCAGGGCCTTGGCCGCCACCTCGAAGTCCAAGGCGAGCTCAAAGCGGTGATGGTCGTTGATGGGTTGGTGCAGCCTGAGCGACTTGAACGAGAAAAGGGGCTTGCCGCCGATGCTCACGGCGATGTCGTTGTTGGGTGTCCACAGGTTCATAGGCGTTGTTTTTGAGGTTTCTATTATTGTTGGAAATTAAAGCCGGAGACTCGCAATTAAGTTGTCTCCGAAAGCCAAAGTTAGTAAAACAAATCCAAAAAGGCAACAAATTAAGGGGGCTAACATTTTTCCTTTAACGATATTTAAACCTGGGAATTGTCAACTCGCCAACCCAAACTTGTCGCCTCGTTAACCCGAAGTTGTCGCCTCACCAACCCAAATCTGTCAACTCACCAACCCAAATCTGTCAACTTTTCGGCACGGATTTTAACATTATGAGTGCCTTTTTTGCCCACCAACCGCCCACCTTGCCGCAAAAAATCGATTCTCGCGGAGGTTTGTTTTGTGCAAAAAGGGGGCAGTTGTGCATGCAGGCGAAATGAATTTTTATTTAAACCGACCGCCACTACCACCCGTTTTTGGGTGATTTGTAGTAAAATGAAGTGCGTTTTGGTGCTAAACGCAGTGTGTTTTGGTACAAAATGCAGTGCGTTTTGATGCTAAATGCAGTGCGTTTTGGTGCTAAATGCAGTGCGTTTTGGTGCTAAATGCAAGGCGAAATGGTGCAAAACGCAGTGTAAAATGCTGCTAAATGCGGGGCGAAAAGCATAAAAATACACTACGATTGCATAAACAAAACCCTTTCGAACCATGAAAAACAGGGCTGAAAAGGGCGAAATCGTCGTTAAAAAGTGGGGTTTTAGGGGTAAAAGGCAGGTAATTGGGCTTGAAAAATTATGAGTTGGCGACCAAAATAGAAAGGCAAAATGGTGCAA
>NZ_KV815055.1:2196-29227 GCF_001814145.1 Prevotella sp. HMSC073D09
AGAAAGGCAAAATGGTGCAAAATGCAGGTTCTTTTCTTGGAAATAGACAAAGCGAAAGGCGCGGAAGGCAAGAAATGGTAGACATTTGCCTACTTTTTAACCCATATTTTCGCTAGAACGAAGCGAAAATTAGAATGAGTTTGTAAAATAAATACAACAATTTAAGTTTTTGAATTGATGGGTATTTGAGTTTGGGAGTCTGGAAGTTGATGAGTTGGTAAGTGGTTGAGTTAATGACTTGGTGAGTTTTTGACTTTGCGGGTTTGTGGGTTGGTAAGTGGTTGAGTTAATGAGTTGGTGAGTTGATGAAGTGGTGAGCGTTTGAGTTAATGAGTTGGTGAGTTGGTGATTTTGTGACTTTGTAGGTTTGTGGGTTGGTTATTTTTTTAGTTAATGAGGTTGTGAGTCGGTGAGTTGATGAATTGGAGAGTTGGCGAGTTATGTATTCGGGAACTTTGGGCTTTCGTGAGTTCATAGGTAAGCGAGTTGCGTTGTTCTGCACTTCGTATATAAAGAGGAGTGTTTGTGTTGTGTGGCACCACAAGGAACACACACTTCTCAATTTACAGAAACACGAAAGGTGGAGACAACGTCATTATCCCCTCTGTCTAAACATTCAACCCTAGGGGTTGGAAATAATGATGTTTGCAAACATTCTCAACCATTCTGCCTTATAAACATCATCTTGACGGCCTTTCATTGCGCCAAGCAGTAGTTAAACACGAAACGTTTACGATTGCGCCATTGAAAAAAGCACAAAACTTTGCCTTGTTATGAAATAAAATTACTACCTTTGTCGTTCGAATTATGAGGAAATCGGCATACATAACACTCTCAATCCTGTTATCAACAATGATATTATGGATTGGTTCGGGCATCATGACTGTGGTGTGCGAGCATACGGGTAGTGTGTCTGTTGCCGAGATGCCGTCGAAGATGCACTGCAAGGATGCGGCTGCAAGCAACTGCATGAAGATGCAGGTAAAAACCTTATCGCCTACAAATGCAGAGCGAGCAGACTTCCATCAGCCGCTGCCCGTGCAGTTCTCACTTCTTCCGCAACTCATAACAGATTGCGATTTATTGCCTTTGCCCGTTTTGGCAAAGGCCGCCGAAAGAACATGGCAACGGCTTTGGCATGGTCCGCCGCGCCAATATCTTCGGCTACTTACAACACTTCTGATTTGATTTTTTGTGTCCTCCTGTTATTCGTTAAGCGTAACAGGAAGAGCCTTTGTGCCCGTTTCACAAGCGTGTAAATGTGCAAAGCTGTATCGGGCAACCCACTGTCTTGATGCGTTAAAGCGCATACTCAGGGGTTTCGCGTACACCTGCGGTTACGTCCCTTGCCTTATTCGTGTCCGAGAACAAAGTCCACAAGCCTCTTTCTTACAAGATGTTCGAGGCAGAAAGTTCGTTATCTCACCACGGTTTTGCAGCGACATCGCCCCACACTCGCCCCTAAAAACATGTTTGTGAACAAACCGAGGGCTAGTTCTAACGCCCTGCCACTCCGCAGATGCCCACGCCAAGTGGATGCACCTTGTGGCACGTAGCAACTGGCCAAACTTTAACAACAACAAAAAATCAAATGTAATGAACAAAATTCCATATATATTAGGTGCAACGCTATTGGCCGTTGTGCCTGCTGTAGCCCAGCAAACACACCCCGACTCGACCATAACGCTGAAAGAACAGACGCTGGCAAACGTCACCGTAACTTCTCGCAAGGCCTCCGTGCGTTCGCTCAAAGGTGCCATCAACGGCAAAGACATCCTGCGCGACGAGCTTTTCAAGGCCGCCTGCTGCAACCTAGGCGAGAGTTTCGTCACCAATCCGTCGGTCGATGTAAACTACGCTGACGCCACTACCGGCGCCAAGCAAGTAAAACTGCTAGGCCTAAGCGGCACATACGTGCAGATGCTTACCGAAAACCTACCCAACTTCCGCGGTGCGGCTCTGCCTTACGGCCTAGGCTATGTTCCCGGCAACTGGATGAAGAGCATGCAGGTTAGCAAAGGCAACTCCTCGGTAAAGAACGGCTACGAAGCCATGACGGGACAAATAAACGTTGAGTACGTGAAACCAGAGGACGAGAAGGGCATTTCGCTCAACCTCTATGGCAACACGATGGGAAAGTTCGAAGCCAACGCCGACGGCAATGTGCACATCAACGGCAACAAGAACCTCAGCACAGAACTGCTGGTACATTTTGAGAACAATTGGAGCCACCACGACGGCAATGGCGACGGATTTGAAGACGACCCGCAAGTGAAACAATACAACTTGCAGAACCGCTGGTTCTGGAAAAAAGGCGGCTACATGCTCCACGCTGGCTTGGCGTTGCTGAAAGAGGACCGCACTAGCGGACAAGTTGCGCACGCACAGCCCGCGCCCGGCAACCCAATGCCTTACCGCATCGGCATTGGCACAGAGCGTTACGAGGGCTATATGAAACATGCCTTCATCCTAAACGAGGCACACGGCACCAATGTCGCCTTCATGGGCAACGTGTCTTTACACAAGCAAGATGCAAGCTATGGCATCAAACAGTACAGCGTGAACGAGAAGAACGCCTACGCATCGCTTATCTTCGAGACCGACTTCACACCCGAACACAACCTTTCTGCGGGGCTAAGCCTTAACCACGACTACCTGCACCAGCGTTTGTTACTCCCTGCGGGTGTGGTGCCTGCCGATTACGGCAACCGCTATCCGCTAACGCGCGGCATAGAAAGCGAAACAACGCCTGGCACATACGTACAATACACCTATAACCTGCACAACCGCATGATTGCCATGGCCGGCTTGCGCATCGACCACAGCAACGTGTACGGAACGTTCTTCACGCCACGTTTCCACCTGAAGTGGATGCCGGCAGACCTGCTCACCATCCGCCTATCTGCTGGAAAGGGCTACCGCAGCCCGCATGCTCTGGCCGAGAACAACTACCTCATGGCGTCTGGTCGCCGACTAATCATCGACAACCTGGAACAAGAGGCCGCGTGGAACTATGGAACCAGCCTGAGCTTCCTCATCCCGATAGGTAAGCAAACGCTGAAATTAAACGCCGACTATTATTACACGCACTTCCTTTCGCAAACCCTTATCGACTACGACACCAACCCGCAAGAGCTGCACATCACCAATCTCAACGGCAAGAGCTACTCGCATACCGTACAAATTGATGCTTCGTGCCTGCTTTTTAAGGGGCTCGACCTGACGGCGGCCTACCGCTACAATCTCGTTAAGGCCACTTATGGCGGCCGTTTGATGTGGAAACCGCTGCAAAGTCGCTACAAGGCACTGCTTACAGCCAGCTACAAAACGCCCTTAGGACTATGGCAGTTTGATGCGACGGCAGTGTTGAACGGCGGCGGAAGAATGCCCGAACCCTACACAACAGCATCGGGCAACCTGTCGTGGAGCCGCAACTTCAAGGCATACGGCCAGCTCAACGCACAGGTTACGCGCTATTTCCGCCATTTCTCAGTGTACGTAGGCGGCGAAAATTTGGGCAATTACAAGCAGAAGAACCCCATTATCGGATACCAAAACCCATGGGACAACGACTTTGAACCCACAATGGTATATGGTCCCGTGCAGGGTGCCTCGGCCTATATCGGCATCCGCGTCAATCTGGGAAAACGGCTTTAAACGCCCCATCCTCTCGCCTTAGCGGCGCAAACAAATAAGAATAACAACCAGGGACAAACGGTTAGAAACCAAGTTTAGGCCGTTATCCCACAAACAACAAACAAATGAAAAAATCAATTATTTCGATGGTACTGTTCATGGTAGCCATGATTGCAACCGCAAAAGACATTAAGACCGTTGTTTTCACCACAACCCCACAGATGCACTGCGCCAACTGCGAAGCGAAAATTAAAGGCAACCTCCGCTTTGAAAAAGGAGTGAAAGCCATAAAAACAGACGTAGAGGCCCAGAAGGTTTTCGTTTCTTACGATTCAAAGAAAACAACCGAGGAAAAGCTTCAAAAGGCATTCGAGAAATTTGGTTATAAGGCAGAAAAGACCGATAAGGATGCCAAGATACCCGTGCATAAGGACGAACAATGTGAGAACATGTAACGGAACCCGCTAGAAAACCTCACGCAACGGCACAAGGAATACTTGTTGTACAACAAGTTGAGGGGAACTTGTGCCAGCGCGCGGGGCTTTATTGGCGGTTCTTAAATTTGGATGGGCAGCACATTTGCCCACCCCATGCAACACGGGTTTATCTATTAGGCAGGCTCTAAAAAACCTCTAATGGGTTTTAGGATCTGCCTATATCATTTTGTCTGCATACACCCAACAACTCATAAACTCATTGTTTGCATGCACTCAACAACTCAAAAGATTACAAACTCACCTACTTTCCACTTGCGTTCCGCCACGCCCAAAACCACGAAAGCGCACGTTCCTCTCGTTAAATTTGCCTATTTCTTACCGAAAGTATAAAGAAAAAGTCACACGAACTTGCCTAATACGTTAAAAATCATTATCTTTGCATCCACATTTAACAGCAACTACCGCGAATGGTCAATAAAATAAAGAAACTGAAGAAGATTAGAATACACCGCGAAGGCACTGAAACTCTGGTGCTTGGGTTCATCGTACTTGCCATCGTAGCACCTCTTTTATGGGTGTTTTTCGAGTGTAAAGTGGCGTTTTGGACGTTCTTGGTGATATACGGCATTGCCTATGGCATCATTATTAACTTCTTCCGCTGCCCCATACGCGTGTTCAATGGCGACACGGAGAAAGTGGTGGTTGCGCCAGCCGATGGGAAAATAGTCGTAATAGAAGAGGTGGACGAGAACACTTACTTCCACGATCGCCGCATCATGGTGTCTATTTTCATGAGCCTTTTCAACGTTCATGCCAACTGGTTTCCCGTTGACGGCAAGGTAAAGAAGGTTGAACACAAAGACGGAAACTTCCATAAGGCATGGTTACCCAAAGCAAGCGAGGAAAACGAACATGCAGATGTGGTGATAACTACACCCCACGGAGTGGACATTCTCTGCCGCCAGATAGCGGGAGCAATGGCCCGGCGCATCGTTACTTACGCCAAACCGGGCGAAGATTGCTATATCGACGAACATCTCGGCTTTATTAAATTGGGGTCGCGCGTCGACGTATTCCTCCCCTTGGGCACTGAAATTTGCGTAAAGATGGGCCAACTTACCACGGGCGACCAAACCGTTTTGGCCAAGCTTAAATAATAAGGAACACTGCCAATGGCAAACAAAATAACACGCCACATACCCAACACCATAACCTGCTGCAACCTCATTTCGGGCTGCATCGCCATCATTACGGCCATTTATGGCGACTTGTGGCTCGCCCTACTCTTTATTGTCATCGGGTCTGTGTTCGACTTTTTCGACGGCATGTCGGCACGTTTGCTCCACGTTTCTTCGCCCATCGGCAAAGAACTCGACTCGCTTGCCGATGTCATCACCTTTGGCTTAGCCCCTTCGGCGATGCTTTTTCATCAACTTTCAGTTTTAGACTACCCCTTCGGGAGTGCCTATCGGTCGCAGATTACGGGCTTTTTGCCTTTCGTTGCCTTTCTGATGACGGCCTTTTCTGCCCTCCGTTTGGCCAAGTTCAACCTCGACGAACGACAGACAACATCGTTCATCGGACTGCCAACACCTGCCAATGCCCTGTTTTGGGGGTCGCTTTTGTTGGGACTCGACAGTCAGATGCAAGCCGTAAATTGGGCACCATTCGCGCTCATCGCCCTGATGTTGCTCAACTGTTGGCTGCTTGTGTCCGAACTACCTATGTTTGCACTCAAATTTAAACACTGGGGCTGGAAGGGCAACGAGGTGAAATACATCTTCGTACTTAGCTGCATACCGCTGCTCGTTATCTTTAAAGTGCTGGCCTTTGCCATCATCATTGCGTGGTATGTGGTGCTATCCGCCTATGTAAACGCCACTAAAAAACAATAGCAATGGATTTTATCTTGAAGTCGATAGGCGTGCTATTGCTATCAGTGCTGTTTGTTTCGCTGATAGCTTTCTTGCTAACGTTTAGGCGTATCATCAAATCTGTGCGCCAAACCATTCGCCAATTCAACAACGCCACCACGTCTTCTGCCCCAAAAGGTTCGCAACGCGCAGGCAAAACGGGCGAAGTGATTATCGACAGTCGCACATCCGAGCGCATGAACCAAAAGATTTTCGAACAAAACGAGGGCGAATACGTAGACTTTACTGAGGAGAAGTAAAGCGAACAACACAGAATAAGTCTCACTTTCTGCCCCTACTACAAAGGCAGAAGCGAATGGCATGCAATGCCGCAGCAAAGCTTATCGCGCTCCTATTTCTTTGGAGAAAGGAGGAGAATGAGATGTGCACTTCAACTCAGACCGTGCAGAACAAAACGGCATAAGAAGGTAAAGACAAAACGTAAGCATCCTGTGCTAAAAAACAACAAAGGCTAAGCGTAACACGGATAAGCGAAAAAAATGTTGTAACTTTGCATAAGTTGTCTTGCACTCGGCAATTTGAAAACAAGTTTTCATTGCGCTCGTTGGCGTCAACTTTGCATAAGTTGTCCTGCACTCGGCAATTTGAAAACAAGTTTTCATTGCGCTCGTTGGCGTCAACTTCGCATAATAAGTTGTCTTTGCTTGCCCATCCTACAACCGTCGTTCGGCACATTGGCAGACAACAATTTGGCACAAACAGACTGCTTTCGCAAGCATAAACGCACGGCAGAAGTAGTTAGGCGTATTTGTTTTCCATCCCCAAGACGCAACAAACGCCACAAGCAGACATGCCAAACAGGGGAACATGGGGGCGCGCACGATGCCCGTCCAAACACCAGATAAAGATGAAAGTAAGTGATTTCCTAAATAAAAAGGCAGCAGCCAAGGCCATTTCGTTCGAGGTTCTGCCACCACTCAAAGGCAACGGCACGGCACAATTGTTTCGTACCATCGACCGTTTGCGCGAGTTCTGCCCCAACTACATCAACATAACCACTCATAACAGCGAGTTCGTTTACCGCCAATTGGACAACGGACAATACGAACGCGACCGCATTCGCCGACGTCCTGGCACCATTGCCATTGCTGCCGCCATACAGCAACGCTATGGCATACCCGTTATTCCGCACATCATTTGCAGCGGAGCTACGATTGAAAGCATTGAATATGAACTGCTGGACTTGCAGTTTTTGGGCATTCAGAACCTGCTGTTGCTACGTGGCGACAAGGCGCGAGACGAACAATTGTTCACGCCTACGCCCAACGGACACACGCACACCACAGACCTTATCGAGCAGGTGAACCGCTTTAACGCTGGTTTTTTTGCCGATGGAACAGCGATGAAACACCCTGGCGAAAGTTTCGAGTATGGCGTGGCGTGCTATCCGGAGAAACACGAGGAGGCTCCCAATCTCGATATGGACATTGATTACTTGCTGAAAAAGCAGCAACTTGGGGCGAAATACGCCGTTACACAGCTGTTTTACGACAATCAGAAATACTTCGGCTTCGTGGAAAAGGCACGCCAAAAGGGTGTTACCATACCCATCGTGCCGGGCATTAAGCCGTTTGCCAAGTTGGGACAGCTAACGGTTATACCCCGTACATTCCACTGCGACCTGCCTACGGCGTTGGCTAGCGAAATCGTTAAGTGCAAAACCGACGACGATGCAAAGGCGTTGGGCGTGGAATGGGCCACGCAACAATGTCGCGAACTGTATGCGAAAGGTGTGCCCAGCATTCACTTTTACACCGTTTCGGCGGTCGATTCAATCTGCGAAGTGGCCAAAAAACTGCTATGAATTGGAATGACGTAATAGGGCAAGACGACGTTAAACGTCGACTCGTAAGCATGGTGCACAACAACCGTTTGCCCCATGCAATGATGCTCTGCGGCCCTGCCGGCAGTGGAAAATTGGCCTTGGGCTTGGCTCTTGCCTCGTACTTGCTTTGCGAACGCCATGCAGAAGGCGACGCTCCTTGCGGCGAATGCGGTGCTTGCGCCATGATGCGCCGCTTTGAACACCCAGACCTGCACTTCTCTTACCCTGTTATTCGCCCTACCGGAACATCCAGTGAGCACAAGATGAACAGCGACGACTTCGCCCCACAGTGGCGAGAGATGTTGCAAACAACGCTTTATCCCTCGATAGACCTTTGGCTCGACCAGATGGACGCGGCCAACCAACAGGCTCAGATGGGCGTTGGCGAAAGCGATTTGCTGATGAAACGTCTCAGCATGAAGTCGAGTCAAGGGGGCTATAAGGTGGTGGTGGTGTGGCTTGCCGAACGTATGAACCAAGAATGCGCCAACAAGTTGCTCAAGCTTTTGGAGGAACCGCCTGCCCAAACGCTCTTCATCCTTGTGTGTCAAGAGCCCGAACAGCTGCTCGAAACCATCAAGAGCCGCACCCAACGCATCGACTTGCCGCCCATTGCAGTGCACGACATGCAGCAAGCACTGATACAAAAGCGCAACATAACGCCCGAAGACGCGCGCCGGGTGGCCCGATTAGCCAACGGAAGTTGGACTAACGCGCTGGCCGAACTTAGCGTAGACAACGAGAACAAGCAGTTTTTAGACATGTTTATCATGCTGATGCGGCTGGCTTACCAACGAAACATACGCGAACTGCGCCGTTGGAGCGATGCCGTGTCCACCTATGGGCGCGAGAAACAAAAACGCATGCTGACCTACTTTGCACGTCTGATGCGCGAAAACTTCATGTTCAACTTCGGTATTGCCGACCTTGTGTACATGTCGCGCGAAGAAGAAAACTTCGCCAAAAACTTTGCACGTTTCGTAAACGAAGAGAACATCGTGGAGATTTCCGAACTCATCGACCGCTGCATCCGCGACATTTCGCAGAACGCCAACGCCAAAGTGGTGTTCTTCGACTATGCCATCAACATGATTCTCTACATCAAGAAGGCATAAAAGCGGCTCCGCCTCGGCTCGTTCAAAGCATCCGCCCACGTGCATTAAAAGGTGGTTCGAGCCAACTTAACGAGCCAACTAAAACAGCACTCTCCGACAGGATTTAGCCCAACGAGGCAAACATCCTGCCGTCAATATATAAACAAAACGAACAAATGGATTACAGAAATATGAAGTTCAAGGTGGCCAACGGCTGCGACCACGGCGGATGCTGTGGGGGCTGTTGCCGTTCGGACCACCAACTAAATACATACGATTGGTTGGCCGACGTGATGAACGACCCCGACAAAACCGACCTTGTTGAGGTGCAATTCAAGAATACGCGCAAGGGTTATTACCACAACGTGAACAACTTACAGCTTACAAAAGGCGACATGGTGGCCGTGGAAGCGAGCCCAGGACACGACATTGGCGTGGTTACCCTTACGGGAAGGCTCGTGGCTTTGCAGATAAAGAAGGCCAACTTAAAGTCGGCCGACGACATCAAACGCATCTATCGCGTGGCCAAACCCGTAGACCTTGACAAGTACGAAGAGGCTAAGAGTCGCGAAAACGACACGATGATACAGAGCCGACAGATAGCAAAAGAACTGGGATTGAAGATGAAAATCGGCGATGTGGAATATCAAGGCGACGGAAACAAGGCCATTTTCTACTACATTGCGGACGAAAGAGTAGACTTCCGACAGCTTATTAAGGTGCTGGCAGACACTTTTCACGTGCGTATCGAAATGAAACAGATTGGCGCACGCCAAGAAGCAGGGCGCATAGGCGGCACAGGACCCTGCGGAAGAGAGCTGTGTTGTGCCACATGGAACAAGAATTTCGTGTCGGTTAACACCAATGCGGCCCGCTTTCAAGACATATCTCTCAACCCACAAAAGCTTGCCGGCATGTGCGGTAAGCTGAAATGCTGCCTTAATTACGAAGTAGACAACTACGTGGAGGCAGCCAAACGCATGCCCAGCAAAGAGGTTTCGCTGCACACGGGCGATGCCGAACACTTCGTTTTCAAAACAGATATTCTAGCCGGAACGGTTACTTACTCCACCGATAAGAACCTCGCCGCCAACCTCGTTACCATTACGGCCGAACGTGCTAGGGCTATTATCGAGATGAATCGCCGTGGCGAAAAGCCCGACTCGCTTGAAGAGGAACGCCACAAGCAGCACACCGACAAGCCTATCGACCTCTTGGCTAATGCCGACCTGAGCCGATTCGACAAGTCGAAACGCCCTAAACGCCCCTCTAACGGCAAGCCCAAGGGCGACAAGCGCGATGGTTCTGCACCCCAAAATGGTGCTCCGCAACAACGCAAGGAACAGCAGCGTCAGCGCGAACAACAGGCAGAAAAACGCCGTCAAAGGCCACAACAGGCACGGGCACAAGAGGGCAAGCAAGAGAACAACGGCAACCGACATCGTCGCGATAACCAACGAAGAGGAGGCTCACCGTCGAACACCCAACAACAAAAACAAGAATAGCAAGCCGATGGAGCGTTTAGTGAAAGGCGCGTTGGTGGCTCTTGCAGTCGCCTTAGTTAGCGCATGCAGCATGGATACCGTCTATCACCGATACAGTCACACGTCGGTGAGCGGATGGGAGAAGAACGATACCTTGAAGTTTTACGTTCCGCGACTTCATCAAGGCGGCGTTTTCGCCCAGCAACTAGACGTGCGCATCAACGGTGCTTACCCTTTTACGGCGGCCACACTCATCGTAAAACAACGCATTGTACCTGGCAACCAAGAGTTAACAGACACCATCAACTGCACGTTTAGCAAGCCCGACGGCACTCGTCTCTCGCGTGGTATCAGCTATTACCAATACAGTTACCCCATAGCCAAGCACGATTTGCGCGAAGGCGACAGCCTAGTGGTGAGCGTTTACCACGACATGAAACGCGATATGCTACCAGGAATATCCGATGTCGGCATCCATATCAGTCGCGTTAGCTATCTGCATAATGCGCTATATAAATAAGGTGTATAGGCAAACACATAGAAATTAAACGCCACATCCGCGAAAATGGAATATATAGAGTTTAAGAAATTAATTGATGCACTAACAGCAAGACCCAAAGAAACAGAATGGCTGGAGTTCAAACACAACTTCCATTCAAAGGAAGAAATTGGTATAAGGATCTCTGCTCTGTCCAATAGTGCATATCTACGCAATGTTCCATACGGCTATATTGTATTTGGTATAGACGACGAGAGCCACAATGTGGTTGGCACCTTGCAAGCAAAGCTAATCAAAGAAGAAAGTTCTGACGGAAACAATAGGCATAGCTATATCCCATTTTGGGCGTAGCATGTAACTAGCATGTAACCAAAACAACTGATATGGCATTGATCTTTGACAAAAAGTACTTGTTACAGGGAATTAGGAACATATCAACCATGTAACTGAGATGTAACTGAGATATGAAAACAAACAGATATTAAAGACTGAAAGAGGGGCTGCCTACATGGCAGCCCCTCTGCTTTTTGGGACGTTTTTATGCTGTTCAAGTCTCACAGTTCAAGCATTTCGATATTGATAAGCTACCTAATCGCCGAACTTCCCCAAGTTAACCTACGCCGTAAACCGCAGGCCTGCTAGTGCGTTCAATAAGACAAACAAGCCAACGAACTCGGAAACTCAGCAACTCAAAGCCGCTTACCCCTCCTCTACTTCTCCATCACTTCGTTCGTCAGTTCCTTACCTTCGCTAAACTCCTTAATACTTTCTAGCGTAGTAAGCGCGATGTTGTGCATGGCCTCGGCTGTGAAGAAAGCCTGATGTGAGGTAAGAACCACATTGGGCATCATCAGCAAACGGGCAAGCACATCGTCGTCGATAATCTTATCGCTACGGTCTTCGTAGAAGTAATTCTTTTCTTCTTCGTACACGTCTAGACCTGCCGACCCCACTTGCTTCGTGCGCAAGCCCTCAATCAAGTCCTCGGTATGGATCAGTTTTCCACGTCCAGTGTTAATAATCATCACGCCCGGTTTCATCTTCGCAATGCTTTGGGCGTTGATAAGGAACGTAGTTTCGGGCGTAAGCGGACAATGCAACGAGATAATGTCGCTCTCGGCGTACAGCTCGTCCAGCGAAACCATCCGCACATCATACCGCTTGGCAAACTCCATATCGGGGTAAAGGTCGTAGGCAAGCACCTTCATACCGAAGCCATGCAATATCTTTATCAGTTCTTTTGCAATCCTGCCCATGCCCACAACGCCTGCCGTCTTGCCATACATGTCGAAACCCATCAAGCCTTTAAGGGCAAAATTGCCCTCGCGTGTGCGGTTAACGGCACGGAAAATCTTACGATTAAGGGCCAACATCAGCGAAACGGCATACTCGGCAACGGCATGCGGCGAGTAAGCAGGCACGCGAACAACCTTTATCCTACCCTTTGCTGCATGCAAGTCTACGTTGTTAAAGCCCGCACAACGCAGGGCGATGAGTTTCACACCATTCTTAATCAACTCGTCGATAACGGCTGCATTGCATTCCGCATTAACGAAAATGCACACCACTTCGGCACCCTTGGCCAGCGGAACGGTTTTAAGATTGAGATGTTCTTGATAATAACGGATGTCAAAGCCATAGTCGGCGTTCGTCTTGTTGAACGAAACCTCGTCGTACGATTTGGCATCGAAGAATGCTACTTTAATCATGAAGTTGTGGATTTTTGAATGTTACTAACTACGTTTGTTTGGCCACATGCGGCGCATTTGTGAATACCGCCACTGGGCGAGAACCGCTCTGGCTGCTCGTCTTTGGTTATCCTGTCACGGCCAAACATCATTCTTACAGCATGCAAAGTAAACACTTTTTTCCGAGATAACGGCCGTTCGGGCAGACAATATATGGCAGCGAGGACGAAGTTTGCCACCCAACACAGGCCATAGCCACACAAAAAACATCGCACCCACCCCAAACAAACGCCCTCAAAACGGCCCTAATCCCCCCATATTTTGCTAACTTTGCAAACGCAACAACATATTTACGATGAAGCTTGTACGACCCAAAAAGCATCTTGGTCAGCATTTCTTGACCGACTTAGGCATTGCCCAACGCATTGCCGACACCGTAGACGCGTGCCCAGAGCTGCCCATCCTCGAAGTGGGACCAGGCATGGGCGTGCTAACCCAGTATCTCGCCACCAAGAACAGGCCGCTACGCGTGGTGGAAATAGACACCGAATCGGTGGCCTTCCTGCACAAAAACTTCCCCCTTTTGGCAGAAAACGTGCTGGGCGAAGACTTCCTGCGCATGGACCTCGCCAGCGTTTTCTCTGGCCAACCCTTTGTGCTGACGGGCAACTACCCCTACGACATCTCCTCGCAAATATTCTTTAAGATGCTCGACAACAAGCATCTCATCCCCTGTTGCACAGGAATGATACAGCGCGAAGTGGCCTTGCGCATCGCCTCGCAGCCAGGAACAAAGGCCTATGGCATCCTTTCGGTGCTTATTCAGGCGTGGTACGATGTGGAATATCTCTTTACCGTAGACGAAACGGTGTTTAATCCGCCGCCCAAAGTAAAGAGTGCCGTTATCCGCATGACGCGAAACGCCGTAGAAAACCTTGGCTGCAACGAGGCATTGTTTAAGCGCGTGGTTAAAACGGTGTTCAATCAGCGGCGCAAAATGTTGCGCGTTAGCCTGCGCCAGCTATTTGCCGGCATGCCTGCCTCGCCCGAATTTTATGCACAAGAGATGTTTACACGCCGCCCCGAACAGCTTTCGGTGGCCGAGTTTGTGCAGCTAACCAACATGGTAGAACAAGAAATGAACGCCCAAAAACAATGAACAAGGAGACCATCTACACCGCCCTCTTACCGCAGGTAGCCGCCCTCATTAAGGGCGAAACCAACGAGACCGGCGTTTTGGCCAATGTTGCCGCCGCCCTGCACCAAGCCTTCGACCAGTTTTTTTGGACGGGTTTCTACCTACTTCACCCCGATGGCATGTTGCGTTTAGGCCCCTTTCAAGGTCCGCCGGCCTGCTATGCCATCGCCATTGGCAAGGGCGTATGTGGCCAAGCGTTCGAGTTGGGGCGCACCTTGGTTGTTCCCAACGTGGAACAATTCCCCGGACACATCGCTTGCAGCGCCCTTTCGCGGTCGGAAATTGTAGTGCCCGTCTTCTCAAAGGCCGGTAAACCCGTTGCCGTTCTCGACATCGACAGCAAACAACTCGCTACTTTCGACGACACCGACAAGCATTATTTGGAGCAAGTGGCACAGCTACTCACCGACACATTATATTAAGGCCTGTTTTAAAACTCCACGCAAGGGCTTAACACCTGTTTCTCTTTTGCCCTGCCCTTTCTTTTCTCCCCTTTCAGTTCCATAACCTGCAACGCATATTCGTTCGCAAACAAAATTCGCTCAGCGCTTTGCGTTTGTTTTGACAAAAACCATGTGATTTTTGCTAAGATTGCTTGAACGAAAAGAATTATAGTCAAACAGAATTGAACTTGAAAAGACACAGTTGCATCGTAAGCAAAAAGAAAATCTCCTTTTCCTCCACATAAGGGTTTATTCATTCTATGCAACACACGTCTTGCACGCTGCCAACAACAATTTTCCAAATGCAACTCTTTTTGACTATAATCGCTATACTTGCAGCAACACCCTTAAACCACTTGCCCAATGCGATGTATCTATCACTAAACAATTTGCCCTATTACCAAATCTTAAATTATTATCTTTTACTTTACAACACGGCTCTAATTTTCGCTCCGTTCTAGCGAAAATAGGGGTTAAAAAGTAGGCAAATATCTACCATTTCTAACCTTTCGCACCATTCTCTTTGTCTATTTTCAAGAAAAGAGCCTGCATTTTGCACCATTTTACCCTTCTAGTTTGGTCGCCAACTCATAATTTTTCAAACCCAATTACCTGCTTTTTACCCCTAAAATCCCACTTTTTGACAACTATTTCGCCCTTTTCGGCCATGTATCTCATGGCTCATAAAGGTTTTGTTTATACAATCCGTGTGGATATTTATGCTTTTCGCCCCGCATTTAGCACCATTTTACACTGCGTTTTGCACCATTTTACCTTGTATTTAGCACCAAAACACACTGCATTTTGCACCAAAACGCACTGCGTTTAGCGGCATATTGCACCGCGTTTAGCACCAAAACGCACTTCATTTCGCTGCAAATCGCCAAAAAATGGGTGTTGGTGGCAGTCGGTTTAAATAAATATTCATTTCGCCTGCATGCACAACTGCCCCCTTTTTGCATCAAAACAAACCTCCGCGAGAATCGATTTTTTGCGCAAGATAGGCGGTTGGTGGATGGAAAGGGCACTTTTTGTGTTAAATTCCTTGCTGAAAGTTTAACAAAAGCAGTTGTGCTGTCTATACACCTTTGGGCAACGGCACGGAAAAACACGTACGCTTATAACCGCCAGTGCGAGCAGTTGCAGAGCTTGTTGCCCACGGCCAACGGAGACAGCATCATAGAAATGCAGAAGTAATTAGCTATTGAGAGGCGGTTTTCAACTTGTAGAGAACGCATTGAATAACTTCTGTCAAATCGTCCTGAATAGAAAACTAACATTTCAGCTTGTGGTAGAGAACGCATTAAATGACTTCTGTCAAATCGTCCTGAATAGAAAACTAACATTTCAGCTTGTGGCAGAGAACGCATTGAATGACTTATGTCAAATCGTCCTGAATAGAAAACTAATATTTCTGCTTATAGCAGAGAACACATTGAATGACTTCTGTCAAATCGTCCTGAATAGAAAACTAACATTTCAGCTTGTGGTAGAGAACGCATTAAATGACTTCTGCCAAATCGTCCTGAATAGAAAACTAACATTTCTGCTTATAGTAGAGAACGCATTAAATGACCTCTGCCAAATCGTCCTGAATAGAAAACTAACATTTCAGCTTGTGGTAGAGAACGCATTAAATGACCTCTGCCAAACCGTCTTTTGGCGCATAACCACCTTTTGCCAAAATCAATTGGGGCAGCAATTCAGACGTTATAGTCTAACAGAATTGGATTTGGAAAGCCACACATGCAGCGTAAGCCAACTAGATACCCAGTTTTACTTCCCATAAAGATTTATTAATGCCATGCTGTCTACGCGGTTCATTCTTTTAACAGCAATTTTCCAAAAGCAATTCTGTTTGACTATAACATATCGTTGTCCAGCACTTCGTACATGAGGGGGAATGCTTATCTTGACCTTGCATCACAAAGAAAACAAACCCATCGCAGTTTATAGAAATGGTAACAGACAAGACAACTTCATCATGCAGCCACCAGCCAACGTACCAAATTATAGGTAGTTCAAGCCCTGTTCGTCGTTTCTAAATTTACTCCCTTTTGGGTATTTCACGCCTGCGGATAAAGGTCTATATTTGCAAAGTGTTATACATGGCCGTTCAATCCACTCAATACGTTCCGTTATGAAAGCACCATTCCCTACCCCGCCACGCCTTTCCTTATCGGCAAATTGTTGCTACACGAAAGTGGCAGAAAGCAAGGTATACAAGCTTTCGCCTACATTTCAAACTGCAATCAAACAGCGGAAAGCCCACCAGTTCGCCGAAACATTCATCCGTTAAGTCAGCATTTTATGAACAACTTCACCCTTTTCTTCATGCACGATGTGGTTTGGGTTACGCTCCTCGTCCTCGCCTACGCCGCCTATGCCATATCGTCTAAGCCCAAAGGCGACCTGGCAGTGCGCCTAACCATCGGCTTTGCGTTTGCATATTACCTTGTGTTTTACCTCCTATCCTTTGCAACAAGTGTGGCCACAGCCAAAGGCCTGTTCCTGCTTGCCTTGTTCCCTGTGTCAGCCTTGTGGTTTGCCCTTGCCCCCTATCGCAAAAGCAGGCGTACAAAAGTCATTGCATGGGCCTTGGCCACGGCCTATTGTGCCTTTTACGGTCTGATAGTGCTGCTGCACAGCCAGTCTAACATGTAAGCCACCACATCCCCACAGCCAGGCGAAACGCGCCGCCAAACACCAGGTTTCTCAACGCACCCCAACCCTTCGAGCTATCCGCGGCAACCAACATCAAGCACATCAGCACCGAAAACCCAACCACTACAACCAAAAAACGCGCAACAAGGCACAACATTTTGCCTCCACATGGTGGCTTTTTCTTTTTTTATTCCTATCTTTGCAATAACGGCGTCGCCACGGTCCGCCAACGATACGGATAGCCAACAAGACGCCCTCAGCTAACACTTCAGTAAACAAACAGTTATGAGAAAAGTAACATCCAGATTGTTATTCGGAATAGCCGCCGTAGTTTTCGCGGCGACACTCACCAGCGCAAGCAGCAACAACAACATCATTACCAAAGAAAAAGGGATGACCGTTGTTAACACCACCGAGCTTACACGCGACATTAAAGGCTTTAAGGGCAGCACGCCCGTGAAAATTTTCATCAAGAAAAACAAGGTGGTGAAGGTAGAGCCGTTGCCCAATCAGGAAACGCCAAGGTTCTTCGACAAAGTGAAACCCTTGCTGAAATATTGGGAAGGCAAGCCGGTTAGCAAGGCCATCGAAGACGAGCCCGACGCCATTACGGGCGCCACATACTCGTCAGATGCCATCATGAAGAACGTGCAGGTTGGCTTGGAATACTACAACGCCCACAAATAAGCCGGCTCACGCCCGCCCACAACACAGAACAGGCGGCCCACAACGTGGGGCATAAACGCCACACAAGGCATCATAAAGAAGGCTCCAACAGCCATACCCAAAGGCACTTGCCACACATGGCCACTTAATTTACGCCAAACATTGCGGACAAGCATTGAGGCTGCCGCCCCCAAAGAGGACCCGCAGGCATGCGCACAACCTGCTTACACTTACGCAACAGTCACCCTAAACAATCGCCCTTATGAACATCGCCGGTACTTTTTCGTATTCAGAACAACGCCTTCGCCCCTTAGGGCAAGGCAAAAACAAGCCTGCATCGTGTGCCCGGCTTGCTGCATACCTGCTCATGGCATGCCTATTGCCGTTTGTTTGCGCCGAAAACTTGTTTGCACAAGTGGGCGAAGACAAGCCGAAATACATCTCGCGCCTAATCCCCGACAGCCTAAAAGGCGACCAGCCGCTGATACAAGTCTGGCAAAAGACAGGCGGTTTTGGCGACAAAGGGCTCGTCGTCAACCCGCTCGACGCCATCAAAGGCCGCCTGGCCGGTGTAAATGTGTCGCGTGGAGGCGACCAACGGCAAGCCAGTCTCACCAGCGTACGTGTGCGCGGAACCACTTCGCTAACGGGCGGAAACGACCCGCTCGTGGTCATTGACGGCGTTTCGAGCGACCTTGCCACGCTTTCCACCATCTTCCCGTCGGACATCCTTTCGTATCAAGTGCTGAAAAACGCCTCCGAAACGGCCCAATACGGCTCGCGCGGCGCATCGGGCGTAATCATCGTAACCACTGCCAAGGGCGCACGCGGTAAGTTCCACATTTCTTACGACGGCAATGTGGGCTTTGAAACAGCGTATAAAAACCTCGAAATGCTGAGCGGGCGCAATTACGTTGCCACGGCAAAGGCACTTGGCCTAAGCGTTAACGACGGCGGCGAAGACAACGACAACTTGCGCGCCATTACGCAAACGGGTTTTATACAAAATCACCATTTGGCCTTTTCGGGCGGCACAGAACAAAGCAACTACCGCGCATCAATGAGCGTGATGAACCATCAAATGGTGGTGCGAACCAACAACTACCGCAACTTTACGGCCAAATTCGACCTCATGCAAAAGGCTTTCGACGATTGGCTCACCGTTAACTTCGGGCTGTTCGGCTCGTCGTTATCCAACAAAAAGATACTCGATACGCAGAGACTTTTTTATTCTGCCGCCTCGCAAAACCCCACTTTCTCCACCCAACAGAACGCCGCAGGAGGCTGGGACGTTAACACCCTGGCCTCGCAGATTACCCACCCCATGGCACTTTTGCACCAAAAAGACCACGACCGCGGCTTTAACATCAACACACACCTGTCTTTCGACTTCCCCCTCGCCAAGGGACTTACCGCCCGTCTCTTTGGTTCGTACTCGTTCACAACGCTCGAAAACGACATATTCCAACCCACTTGGACCGAGGCGCAAGGCAAAATGTACCGCCGCGAAAACAAAAGCGAAGACCTACTTGGCAGCGTGCAACTGAACTACAACAACACCTGGGGCGCACACAAGCTGCAACTGACGGGCACGGCAGAATATCAGAACAACCGCAAGCAGTTCTTCTTCACCACGGTGAAAGGCCTTTCGAGCAACGATTTTGGTTACGACAACCTCACCGCGGGCAGCATCCGCCCCCAAGACGGCACGGGAAGTGGGTACGAATCGCCCAAGCTAACCTCGTTCATGGGTAGCCTTTCGTACACGCTTTTGGGGCGTTACGCCCTTTCGCTGACGCTCCGCGCCGATGGCTCGACGCTTGTTGGCAAGAACAACACGTGGGGTTACTTCCCTTCTGCGGGCTTGGAATGGAACGTTAAGGAAGAAAAATGGCTGAAAAGCGTGCTTTGGCTCGACCAATTTAAACTGAGAACCAGCGTTGGCCGCTCTGGAAACCTGGGCGGAATAATGGCTTATTACACCCTGCAAATGTTGATGCCCAACGGCATTGTGCCCCATTACGGCCGCCCCACCGTTACCTTGGGACAACTGCGCAACATCAATCCCGACTTGAAATGGGAAACGCGCACATCGTTTAATGTGGGTATGGAGGCAGGATTTTTCAGCAACCGCATACACGTTTACGCCGAATACTACCACTCGAAAACCACAGACATGCTGTACAACTACGACGTTAGCGTGCCGCCCTTCGCCTATAACAAGCTGCTGGCCAACATCGGCAGCATGAGCAACAGCGGTATGGAGTTTGGCCTTGGCCTGGACCTCATCCGCAAAAAAGACATGGAACTGAGCGTAAACATGAACCTTTCGTTCCAGCAAAACAAGCTGCTGTCGCTCACAGGAATGTATAACGGCGAGCTTTTGTCGTCGCCCGACATCACGCCCATTGGCGGATTGACCGGTGCGGGCATGCACGGCGGACACAACTTCATTACTTATCAGATAGTGGGACAGCCCCTTGGCGTGTTCTATCTGCCGCATTGCACGGGATTAACCAAAAACGCCGACGGCTCGTATAGCTATGCCTGTGCCGACCTAGACAACAACGGACGCATCAATTTGGAAGATGGCGGCGACCGCCGTGTGGCAGGGCAGGCCGTTCCGAAGGCCACTTTGGGTTCGAACATCAGCTTTCGCTATCGCATGTGGGACGTAACCATGCAGCTAAACGGTGCCTTCGGGCATAAGATATACAACGGAACGTCGCTCACCTACATGAACATGGCCAGTTTTCCCGACTATAACGTGCTGCAAGAGGCACCCCAACAGAACATCAAAGACCAAAAGGCCACCGACTATTGGCTGGAAAGGGGCGACTACCTGAACGTAGACTACCTAACCATTGGCTGTAACTTGCCCGTCCGCTCGCGCTTTGTAAACGCCCTGCGCCTGTCGCTCAGCGTTAACAACCTCGCCACCATCACAGGTTACAGCGGTCTAACGCCCATCCTCAACAGTTATGTGGTAAACAACACACTTGGCATCGACGACAAGCGTTCGTACCCTCCGTATCGCTCTTTCTCGCTAGGGCTTAGCGTTCAATTCTAACTTCTCACCCAAAACCACGCCCATAATGAAACCCAAGACGCACATCATACACCTAACCCTAGCGGCCATTGCGCTGCTGGGCATGTTCGTAAGCTGTCTCGAAGACGATCCACGCGACCGCATTTCGGAAGACCAAGCCATCACGTCGCCCACTTCCTTGTGGATAAACAGCATTGGCACCCTGTACAACAACATCGGTTCGGTCGAAGATGGAAGCGGACTTCAAGGCACGAACCGAGGCATATACGATTATAGTACCTTCACAACCGACGAGGCCATCGTGCCCATTAGGGGCGGCGACTGGTACGACGGCGGCTTTTGGAAACGGCTATACACCCACCAATGGAGCGCCAACGACCTAGAACTGTACAACCTTTGGTGCTACCTTCTCCAATCGGTGGTGTGCTGTAACGATGCCATCGCCCTCATAGACAAGCACAAAAGCCTACTCAACCAATCCCAATTAATGGCCTACAATGCAGAGGCAAGGGCCATCAGGGCCATGTATTACTATTACTTGATAGACCTTTTTGGCAATGTTCCGCTGTTAGAGAAAAACCAAACGTCGGTTGCAGAGGTGTCTAACACACGCCGCAGCGAGGTGTTTCGCTTTGCCTTTAAGGAGTTGCAGCAGGTTGCGCCCTATCTGGCAGATGCCCATTCCAACCTGCAAGGGCAGTATTATGGCAGGCTAACCCGCCCCGTTGCCCATTTTCTATTGGCCAAACTAGCGTTAAACGCCGAGGTCTACACCTGCGACAACCCCGTGCGCCACGCCCGCAAGCCAGGTAAGGACATCCTTTTCACCGTCGATAACGAGCAGCTTAACGCCTGGCAAACCACCATCCGCTATTGCGAAAAGCTGCAAGCGGCAGGCTATACGCTCGAAAACAGCTATGCCGACAACTTCAAAGTGCACAACGAAACGTCGCGCGAGAACATCTTCACCATCCCGATGGACAAGAACATCTACCCCAACCAATACCAATATCTCTTTCGTTCGCGGCACTACAACCACGGCAAGGCATTGGGAATGGGGTCGGAAAACGGACCCTGCGCCACCATTTCCACCGTTCGCGCCTTTGGATATGGCACACCAGAAAAGCTAGATACACGCTTTAAGCTGAACTTTTATGCCGACACGGTGATGGTAGACGGCGATACGGTTCGGCTAGACAATGGTCAACCGCTGGTGTATATGCCTTTGAACGTGGCCGTAGACCTCACCACCTCACCTTATATCAAGACAGCTGGCGCACGTATGGCCAAGTACGAGATAGACAGACACTCCTTTTTAGACGGGAAATTGCAAGACAACGACATCGTGCTGTATCGTTATGCCGACGTGTTGCTGATGTTGGCCGAGGCAAAAGTGCGCAACGGACAAAGCGGACAGGCCGAGATGGATGCCGTTCGAGCCCGTGCGGGCATGCCCTCCCGCACCGCCACGCTGGCCAATATCCTAGAAGAACGTAGGCTGGAACTGGTGTGGGAAGGTTGGCGAAGGCAAGATCTCATCCGCTTTGGCCGCTTTACGCAGAGCTACGACCTGCGCCACGCCCTGGAAAAAGAAGACACTGGCTATACAACCATCTTCCCCATACCCAGCAGAGCCATAGGCGCAAACAGCAATCTGCGCCCCAACAGCGATTTTTAAGGCGGGTTCTAAAAATTACCTTTGCTGTATTTTTGGCTTTTAGCTGAGCAGATTTTGCTTGCTACTTGAAGGAGCATAGTGGACTATGCGACTGAAAGAGTAAGCGAAAGATCCCAGGATAAAAGCAAAAAGACAGTAAAGAGCAATACTAGTAACGACAATAGAACCTTTGCGGGGAATTTTGAGAACACGCCTTAAGGGGCAACTTGCACAGCAATGGGCGGCAAACAAGCGGCAACCAAGAGCCTACAAGGCGAACAGGCTTATAGCGTTACGGCAGTAACAAGCGGCAAACAAGCGGCAAACAAGAGTGAACAATGCCGCCGTGTTCCTGCTCCCCGTCCGTTTCCGTCGGCGTAAAGGCTCACACCTATGTCGCCAAGTCATGCCCTTTGTCGGCAAATGGGCAGCCCATCCCCCACTCTAAAGCCTCCAAAACCATGCAATCTACATATTTTAAGTTATTAAATGTTTGGATTTGCACATTTGTTTTGTCGTATCGTTAGAAATATATAAATTTGCAAATATAATCAAATCCCTATATAAGCGATTGACTTTATGAACAAGAAAATTTGGATACCAACCATCATCGTGGTGCTAATCTTGGCTGGTGTAACGGCCTATCTCTTCATCAACTTGAACAAACAGAAGGAAGAAAACGCCGCCATCAAAGAACTGGCAGAGATAGACAAGAAGGAGATGGAAAACGAGTATCAGCAGTTTGCCCAGCAATACAGCGAGATGAAGACGCAAATCAACAACGACTCCATCGTGGCACAACTCACCGCTGAGCAAGAAAAGACGCAACGGCTACTCGATGAGCTGCGAAGAGTAAAGAGCACTGATGCCATCGAAATAACCCGCTTGAAGAAAGAACTGGCCACTGTCAGGGCGGTAATTCGCAGTTATGTGATGGAGATAGACTCGCTAAACAAGGTGAATGCCAACCTTACGCAAGAAAACACGCGCGTGAAAGGACAATACGAGGCCGCCACCCGACAGATAGAAGGATTGAGTACGGAGAAGCGTTCGTTGTCCGAGAAGGTGGCCATCGCCGCACAACTCGATGCAACGGGCATCTCGCTCGTAGCCAAAAACAAGCGCGGAAAGTCTACCGACCAAATAGATAAGGCCACGACACTGCAAGTGAGCTTTAACATCACACGCAACGTAACGGCAGCAAGTGGCGTTAAAGACATCTATGTACGCATCATGTCGCCCACGGGCAGCCTGCTCAACGGCGCGGGTTCGTTTAGTTATGAAAACCGAACGCTGCAATATTCGATGAAACGCAGCGTTGAATATAATGGCGAAGAAACACCTGTGACGCTCTTCTGGAACGTGTCGCAAGCGCTTGTTGCAGGCACTTATCAGGTGAGTATCTTTGCCGATGGAAACATGATTGGGTCGCGTAGTTTCGCTTTTAAATAGCGAACGGCGCGCCCAAGCCTTCAACAAGCGGCGCGCAAGCAAGCGCCCAAGCACTCATCCCTTAACTTAACCATGCAAAAAAAACTGCGATTAAGATTTAAACTGCTCATTGGCGGAACGATACTTGTCGTTCTTGCGGCTGCCGTCGCCATTGCCGCCAATATGCTAAAGACCCCCAAACCCAGGCAAATAGATGGGCAGGTGGAGGTCTTGCAGTACTCTGTGCAGGTGCAACAAAGGGGAAAAGTGTTAGAGATTAGGGTGAAAGAGGGCGACTATGTGGAGGTGGGCGACACCCTAGCCCTATACAGAACCGACGACACACCCATGCCCGAAGACGCCACATTAGAGCTTTTGGCCACCACCCTGCATCCCTATCGCACCGGGAACAGAAACGTAGACCGCGCTTATGGACGATGGCAACAAGCCAAATCTGCCGAAGAACAGGCCGAGAGGATATACAACGACGTGCAACAGAAGTTCATGAACGGGAAAGCTCCTGCCAGCCTTCGCGACAATGTCTTTACCGAATACAAAACCTTACAGGTGCAAGCCCTATCGCTGAAAGCCGATTACGAGAAGGCTTTACACAACCTCAAGACCGAGAAGTGCAACAGCAAAGGTCCGCAAATCATAGCCATCGTCACCAAGGTTGAAGGCGAAGTGAGCGAAATTGTGGTAAAACGCGGCGAGCAACTCTCGGCCAACAACACCCTGATGAGCATTGCCTTGCTCGACAACTTGTGGGGTTCTATCGCGGTAACCCGCAACGAGAAGATGCAATTTAAAGAGGGCGACACCATACAAGTGTATTGTAAGCCTTTCAACATGTCCGTTCCCATGCGCGTATCCGGTTTCAAAGCCAACTTCGACTTCCTAGACCCCAACAACTACAAGCGTGGCAACGAGGGCGCGCAAACTTGGGAAATGCAATTGCGCCCTGTGTATAAAGTGGAAGGTTTGCGGCCAGGCATGCAGCTGTCCATTGGTGTAAGAGCAGAGGAAGAAGCATAACTGCGGCGCATAAACGGCCAATGCAAGCATCAGCCCCGTTTAACCGCCCAAACCTTTTAACCCCAATCGGTCGTTATTGCATAGCCTTTTCCACTACAACTGCTGCACCAACGCCGGTATCAACCACATATCGTAAACTTCTTTACGATGCTGCTCGCAGCCTTTACCCCACCCTTTGCTTATATTAGAAGAGTCCAAACGGCGCACAAATAGCAGGCCAGACTGCTTTTCCCTGCCCATAGACAACTGGTAAAAACAGATATGAAAGAAGGTCGTTTCGCCTTCATTCGCCACGTCGAAAGTGGCACAAAGTTTGTTTGTAATGCAATAAAAGAAGTATCTAAGGAGGTATCGAGTTAGTAAGTAAAAGTATTCACCATATTATAATCAAACATCATTATGTTAAAGAAGAAAATCGAAGATGCGCTCAACGCGCAAATCAACGCCGAAATGTGGTCGGCTTATCTATATTTGTCTATGGCAGCCTATTGCCATGCACAAGGACAGCCAGGTATGGGAAAATGGTTCGAAGTTCAATTCAAGGAAGAACAAGACCATGCCAAAATACTTTTCAACTACGTTATCTCGCGTAACGGCAAGGTAGATCTTCGCCCCATCGAGGCCGTACCCACCGAGTGGAACAACATCCTTAACGTGTTCGAAAGTTCGTTGCGCCACGAGCAAACCATCACCGAGAGCATCAACAAGCTATTCGCCCTCTGCGCCGAGGAGAACGATTACGCCACACAAAGCATGCTTAAATGGTTCATCGACGAGCAAGTGGAAGAAGAAGAGAACGTGCAAACCATCATCGACAACATCAAGATGATTAAGGATAACGGCTACGGCATCTACATGATAGACAAGGAACTGGGCCAACGCGCCTACAACCCTGCCACGCCGTTGGCCTAAACGTTGCACTCACGTTGTGGACTAACGGCACACGTGCCACATTCGCCCTTTGCCTTGTGTGCACACGGCCCGCTACTTTCACCACGAGTCCACCCGAAACCACATTATGCACAAGCCCCACGCATTCCCCATCCAGGCAGCGTGGGGCTTTTTAGTGCAAAGCACCAGTCAATTGCATTAGTGGCTAGTGGGGCTAGCCTTAGTATATTCACCAGATTACAAGGTTTACTAGTTATTCTAGATTTATTAGATTTAACTAGACCTACATGCTGAAGTCGTATTAACTTTTAATGTTTCTATAACTTGAGAGGAGCGCAGGGCAAGTCAACTCACTGCCTTATAAACCCACGAAAGCCGAACAACTCCCGAAGATACCAACTCATCAACTAACAAACCCACAAACTAACAAACCCACAAACTCATCAACTAACAAACTAACAAACTCATCAACTAACAAACCCACAAGCTAACAAACCAACAAACTCATCAACTCAAAACATCAAAACTCATCAACTCAAAAGTTAAAATCCTTATCTTTTATTTTACAACATTGCTCTAATTTTCGCCCCGTTCTAGCGAAAATAAAGGCCATAATGTAGGTAAATCGCCCCTATTTCAAGCCTTTCACGCCTTACAACATGTTCAATTTTAAGAAAACCACTTGCGTTTTGTACCATTTAGCCTTTCTAGACTGATTGCCAACCCATTATTATTTACGCCCAAAAACCCACTTTTAGACCCCAAAAACCCACTTTTTAACGACCATTTTGCCCTTTTGGGCCCAGTTTTTCATGTTTCTTAAAGGTTTTGTTTATGCAATTGCAGCGTATTTTTATGCTTTTCGCCTTGCGTTTAGCACCATTTTGCACTGCATTTAGCACCATTTTACCTTGCGTTTAGCACCAAAACGCATTGTATTTAGCACCAAAACGCACTGCGTTTAGCGCCAAAATGCACTGCGTTTAGCGGCATATTGCACTATATTTTGCTATAAACAGCCCAAAAGTTGGTGTAAATGGCGGCCTCTTCAAATAAATATTCATTCCGCTGCATTCACATGCTGATTCCTTTTTGCATCAAAACAAACCTCCGCGAGAATCGATTTTTTGCGCAAAGTGTGGATTGGTGAGCAGAAAAGGCGCTTACAATGTTAAAATTTTTACTAAAAACATTACAGCAGCTGACGGATTGACAAGTTGACAAGTTCACCAGTTAACAAGTTCACCAGTTAACAAGTTGACGAGGTGGCGAGTTGACGAGTTGATAAGTTGATAAGTTAACGAGTTGATAAGTTAACGAGTTGACGAGTTGACGAGTTCACCAGTTAACAAGTTGACAAGTTGGTGGCGCAGCCATCTTTTCACCTTTTCACCCTTTCA
>NZ_KV815055.1:29327-47744 GCF_001814145.1 Prevotella sp. HMSC073D09
ACCTTTTCACCTTTTCACCTTTTCACCTTTAAAGTCCCATCTATCTAAAATACCGAGAAATAATGATTGTATAAAAGTTAATTATTTATTAATTTTGCACCCGAAAATAAATAAACGAACAAAAAGGAACCATTCATCAACTGTTTTTACTGACATTATCTACTTGACAAACAAAGGCTTTTGCCACTAACTACAACGCTGCGCCTGCCAACAACCGAGAGGGGGAAAAGCGTGGTTAGTCCACGTCTGCGGGCGTAGGAATGAAGAATGCCTGTCGAGAAATACTGTCAGAAAACAAACAGAATACCCAAAAATCATGATGCGTCAAACATTCAGGACGAAATTTCTTATCGCTCTTGCAACCCTTGCGCTTGCCATCTTTACCACTGCCCAAGCCCAAGAACCAACCAAGAGCAAGGCTATGACCGACTCTACACACCGCATCCGCGAAGTGGTGGTGCACTCCAACCAAATGTTGGGCAGCAAGTTCGAGGCTCGCAACCGTACGGGGTCGGCCTATTACCTATCGCCCACCGAACTGGCTAAGTTTGGTTACACCGACATCAACCGCATGCTTAAAAGCGTTCCCGGCGTAAACGTGTACGAGGAAGACGGCTTTGGACTTCGCCCCAACATCAGTTTGCGCGGTACGAAGGCCGAACGTAGCGAACGTATCTCGCTCATGGAAGACGGTGTACTGGCTGCACCTGCCCCATACGCAGCACCTGCCGCCTACTATTTCCCCAACGCCGCCCGCATGTATGCCATCGAAGTGCTTAAAGGCAGCAGCCAAGTGCAATACGGTCCGTTTACAACGGGTGGTGCAATCAACATGGTTTCTACGCCCATTCCCCAACGATTGTGGGGCAAGGCGCAAGTTTCGTATGGCAGTTACAACACCCTGAAATCGTATGCAGGCTTTGGCAACCGCCACAAGCACGTGGGTTATATGGTAGAATACCTGCGTTACCAATCGAAAGGCTTTCGCCGTGATGAGCCAGACAACCGCACGGGTTTTAAACGCAACGACCTAATAGCCAAGGTTTCGGCACAAACCGACAACGACGAAGGCGTAAACCACCTCTTTGAACTTAAATTCGGCTTTGCCAACGAAACCTCCGACGAAACCTACGTTGGCCTTTCGGAAACCGATTTCGCACAACGCCCTTACTTTCGCTACGCAGGCGCACAACGCGACCAGCTTACCACGCGCCACACACAATGGGTTGGCACCTACATCATAGAGAGAGCCAACAAGTGGAAGATAACCACTAACCTCTACTACAACCACTTTTTCCGCAATTGGTACAAGCTAAGCGATGTGCGGGCAGGCTACACCAAGGCCGAAAAACGTTCTATTGCCAGCGTGCTTACCGACCCCGAAACCAATAAAGACTACTTCGACATCCTTACTGGCGCAAAAGATTATCTGGGCGAGGCCCTGATGGTGCGTGCCAACTACCGCACATACCACTCGCGAGGCATACAAAGCAAGGCCGAATATCGCACCATGCTCTTCGGCGGATACTTCACCGCCGAGGCCGGCCTGCGCTATCACGCCGACAGCGAAGACCGCTTTCAGCAGGATGATGCCTACGCTATGCAGCAAGGTAAGATGAACTTGTTCCTCGCAGGTATGCCAGGAAGTCAGGCAAACCGCATCACCACGGCCCACGCATGGGCTGGATACGCCTTAACCAAGTGGGCCAAAGACGCGCTAACCCTAACGTTGGGCGTTCGTTACGAAGATGTTGATCTGCTAAAACGCGACTATACCACCGCCGATCCGCGCCGCACGGGTATGGTTCGCATCGAAACGCCCAACCACGCACGAGCCTTCTTGCCCGGGTTAGGCGTTAGCTATCGCCTGCTACCCGTGCTTTCGGCTTTCGGCGGCGTGCATAAAGGGTTCGCACCACCCAGTGCCACCCTCTACCAAAAGGCCGAAAGCAGCGTAAACCTCGAAGCGGGATTGCGCCTTACCACCAATAACTTGAAGGCAGAGGCCATCGGTTTTTACAACAACTACGACAACATGCTGGGCAGCGACCTTGCCGCACAAGGCGGACAAGGCACACTAGACCAATTTAACGTGGGCAAAGCCGTGGTGAAAGGTCTTGAACTGATGTTGCATTATCAACCCCTACCCCGTCATTGGGGCGTGCAATTGCCCTTGCAGTTGTCGTACACCTACACCGATACCGAGATGCGAAACACATTCAGTAGCGAGTCGTGGGGCGACGTTGTCTATGGCGACGAGATACCTTATATATATAAGCACGCCTTCAATGCCCAGCTAGGCTTTGAGCACAAACGCTTTGAGGCCAACATAGGTGTGCGTATAAACAGCGACATGCGCACCCAACCAGGACAAGGACGTATTGCCGAACGCGAGAAAATTCCCGCTCATGCCATTTTGGATGCATCGCTAAAAGGACACATCAACCGCCATATCACCCTCACACTTAACGCCATCAACCTCACCAACAAGGTTTATTTAGTGTCGCGCCATCCCTCCGGACTTCGCGCAGGCCATCCCCTTGGCATCTATGGAGGCGTGCTTTGGCGACTGTAACCCACACATACAACCCCTCTGTTTAAGCAAACAAACTTATGACAACAAACATATCAACCCCTTTTTACAAAGCGGTGGCACTAACAATCGCATTGATGACCTGCCTACAAGTGGCTATGGCACAAACCGCCAACACCATAACGGGAACGGTGAAGAACGAACAGGGCGAAACCCTAGTGGGCGCCTTGGTGCAAGCCGCAGGCACCACGGAGCGCGCCGTGACCGACATCGACGGACACTTTACCCTTAAAGCCGCCCCTGGCCAAACGCTACAAGTGAGCTATGTGGGCATGACCACCCTGCGAACCAAGGCTCAAGCCAAGCCCATGACTATCGTGATGAAGGCCGATAGCCGAATGGTGGACGAAGTGGTAGTAACTGGTTACCAGAACATTCGCAACCGCGTGTACACCGGTGCAGCCACTTCGGTTAAGATGAACGACATTAAACTGGAAGGTATAGCCGACCTCTCGCGCATGCTTGAAGGGCGTGTGGCTGGTCTTTCCATACAAAACATATCGGGAACGTTTGGTTCTGCACCGCGCATTAACATCCGTGGCGGAGCCTCTATCATCGGTAACGTGCAGCCGCTGTGGGTTATCGATGGTGTGGTTTACGAAGACTTGGTACACCTAAACCTAGACCAACTGGCATCGGGCGATGCTGCCACGCTGGTTGGGTCGGCCGTTGCAGGCCTTAATCCTGCCGACATAGAAGACATTCAGGTGCTGAAAGATGCCTCGGCAACCTCTGTTTACGGTGCGCGCGCGCTCAACGGCGTTATCGTTGTGACCACAAAATCGGGTAAAAGAGAAACGCCCCTGCGCGTAAGCTACGCTACCGAGAACACCATTCGCATGAAACCGCGTTACAGCCAGTTCGACTTGCTGAACTCGCAAGAAACAATGGCCCTCTATCAAGAGATGAACGACAAGGGATATTTTGGGCTCCGCAACGCGCTTTACGGCCGAAGGGCAGGCGCTTACCACGAGTTGTACAGAGGTTTGAGCACCATCGACCCAGCAACAGGCCAATACCAAATAGCCAATACGGCAGGGGCGCGCAACGCCTTTCTGCGCGAAAGGGAATATGCCAACACCGATTGGTTCGACCTGCTCTTTACACTGAACCCCACAACCAACCATTCGCTCACCTTCGCCGGCGGCGGAAAAAACGTGGCAACATACGCCTCTGTGGGCTTTTATCACGATAGCGGTTGGACCATCGCCGACAAGGTTAGCCGCCTAACGGCCAACATCAAGAGCACCTTTTATATTAACGAGAAGATGCGTGCTACGCTTTCGGCACAAGGCAACATACGTTCGCAGAAGGCACCAGGCACAATGCCCCAACGCAAAAACCACACTCTGGGCGTGTTTGAGCGCGATTTCGACATCAACCCCTTCTCTTACGCCCTGGGCACAAGCCGCACGCTGCGCCCATACAACACCGACGGCAGCCTGGCTTACTATCGAAACAACTGGGCTCCGTTCAACATTCTGAACGAATATGCCAACAACAGTACCCATGTAGACGTGCTTGACTTTAAGCTACAAGCCGAAGGCAGCTACCAACTGACGACAGACTTGGCCGTGAAAACCTTGTTTTCAGCCCGTCGTGCCAACACTGTCACCACACACGAGGTTGACGAAGGCTCTAACGTAGTGCAGGCTTATCGCGCCAACGACAACCCTACGGTTGCACAAGAGAACATCTACTTGGTGCGCGACAAGGACAATCCCCTGCTCCAACCAAAGGTTGGGCTTACCCACGGCGGCTTGTTCAACCGCACCGAGACGTCAATGACCAGCTTTCTGGCACGTTTGGCCCTCGATTTCGACAAGCGCATGGGGCAGCACGACTTTAAAGCGTTTGCCTTTACCGAGGTTCGCGCCGCCAATCGCTCCAACCAACCCTTCCAAGGTTACGGCATACAATATGGCAGAGGCAACCAAGTGTACACCAATCCGCTTATCTTCGACAAGCTAACCAACGAAGGCAACAGTTACTTTGGACTGCATAAGCGCAACGAACGCGGCGTAACCTTCTCGCTAAACGGAACCTACGGCTATGCCGGACGTTACGTTTTCAACTTCGTTCTCAACACCGAGGGTTCCAACAGTTCGGGTCGTGGCGCACGTGCACTATGGTTGCCCACATGGAACGTTGGTGCCAAGTGGAACATCGACCAAGAAAAGTTCCTTAAAAACCATGCTTGGATTTCGCGCTTAGCACTTCGCGCCAGTTACGGACTTACCGCCAAGATGAACGAAGAGGCCATCAACGCCAACGCCGTTTACCAAAGCGGCATCGTAAACCGCTACCATTTTAACAACCGCGAGAACAAACTCAACATCAAACATCTTGAAAATCGCGACCTGACATGGGAAAAAATGTACGAGCTGAACTTGGGTGTTGAACTGGGAATGTTCAACAATCGCATCAGCACAACCATCGACTTGTACCAGCGCAACACGTTCGACCTCATCGACCTTGTACGCACTTCGGGCGTTGGAGGCCAGTACTACAAGTACGCTAACTTTGGCGACATGCGCACCAGAGGCGTAGAACTGGGCCTACACACCAAGAACATCGTTGCCGACAAGTTCTCTTGGACCACCAGTCTTACGCTTAGTGCCATGCATCAAAAGATTACTCGCTTGCTAAACACGCCCAATGCTTTCGACATGGTGGCAGGACGAGGCCGCGGAAACATCGTGGGTTATCCCAAGGGTTCGCTCTTTTCGTACAACTTTCAAGGGCTAGACGGCAACGGATTACCCACTTTCAACTTCGGCCGCTACCCTTCTAGCCAGAACGCTTACGCTAAAAACGCAGGCGCCGACTTTCTAGACACGCAGTATGCAAAGAGCTATCTCATCTACCACGGCCCCATCGAACCGCAGGTTTTGGGCGGATTGAACAACACTTTCAAGCTAGGCGCGTGGGAGTTGTCGTTCTTTCTCACCATGCAGGCAGGCAACAAGATAAGGCTCAACCCAACATTCGACCCCGACTTTGCCGACCTCAACGTCTTCTCAAAGGAGTATTACAACCGCTGGCTCAACCCTGGCGACGAGCTACATACGGATGTTCCCACGCTACCATCGCAAGAACTCATCGCCAAAGTGGGCAAAGAGAACATCGAGAAAGCGTATAACACCTACAACTTTTCGCAAAATCGCGTGGCCGATGGCAGTTTCGTGCGTATGAAGAACATCTCGTTGGGCTACACATGCACGCCTGCTTTGCTCAAAAAGTTGCGCTTGCACGCTGCATCCTTGCGACTCAACGTCACCAATCCCTTCCTCATCTATGCCGATAGCAAGCTGAAAGGGCAAGACCCAGAGTACTATCGCACGGGCGGTGTGTCGCTCCCCACACCCCGTCAGTTCACTGCCACGCTCAACTTAGGGTTCTAAACAGCGGTCGAACATACGATATAAACCCCACCAACATAACGAAAATCACTCCATATATAAATGAAGAATAACATCTTGCTACTGGCGTTGCTCGCGCTGTTTACAGCCTGCAACGACTTTCTGGACCAAAGTCCCGACTCCGATCTCGATGTAGCCATCGACACGGAAGACAAGATTGCCGAGCTACTTACGGGCGCTTACCCCCAAGCCAGCTACATTCCGTTTCTCGAACCACGTACCGACAACGTTGAGGAACGACCCAACGGCGTGCATTCGCGACTGAACGAGGCCATGTTTTTTTGGGAAGACTACGACCAAGAAGATCTAGACACGCCCCTAAACTATTGGAATGCCTGCTACAAAGGTATCGCCCAAGCCAACAAAGCACTGGAATTGCTCTCTACCTACCCCAAAAGTGCACGCGTAAAAGCACTTTATGGCGAGGCGTTCTTGCTGAGAGCCTACCTACACTTCATGCTGGTTAACATCTGGGCACAACCCTATTCCACCCAAAGCACCGACCCTGGTATCCCCTATATCACTAAACCAGAGAAGGAGGCACTGGTAGATTATAAGCGACAAACGGTGAGCGAGGTGTACGAACTGATTGAGAAAGACCTGAAAAGAGGTATAACGCTCGTTGCCGACGAGTATTATAAGCACCCCAAATTCCATTTCAACAAGAAGGCAGCATACGCCTTTGCCACGCGTTTCTACCTCATGAAGGGCGACTGGGAACAAGTGGTAGCCTATGCCGACTATGTACTTGGCGGCGACCCTAAGACCCAATTGCGCCCTTGGCGTACGTATGCAAACGAGTTAGAGTTCAGACATCAAGACCTGTTTCGTCGCTACACGGCCACCGACGAGCCTGCAAACCTCTTGCTAACCACCACCGAGAGCCGCTTGGCACGTACCCTTCCCACCGAGAAATATGGCTCTACGTTCAACATTGTAAACAAAGTGTTCGCCCAAAAAGGCATTGAGGGCGGTGGCGATTACGAGAAAATGAATTTCATCGGCACCTATATATTCACCTCTGGCGTACTTGGTGTGCCATCAAGTAGGTACTTAGCCAAGTTCGATGAATTGTCTACCACCGAGAGTGTAGGCAGCAAACCGCGTGGATTGTACGTCACCAACGTGCTGTTTACTGTCGATGAGGTGCTGCTCAACCGCATGGAGGCACACGCCATGCTAAGAAACTACACCAAATCCATCGACGATTTGCTGCAATACATGCAAGGAAAGTTTGGCTTTATGCCTTCTATCGACCGCGACGTGTACACAACGACCAACCGCAACAACTACAAAACATACACGCCCTTCTACGGAATGACCCTCAAACAGTTGGCCTTGGTGAAAACCATCGTTGGCTTTCGCCAACAAGAATTCTTCCAAGAAGGCCTGCGTTGGTTCGACCTTCGCCGCTTTCATATCGCAGTAAAACGCTCGTCTAAAAGCACCTACTACTTCCCTTTGGAGAAAAACGACCCGCGAAAGCTGTTGCAAATACCAGCCGAAGGCATCAACCGAGGCTTGGAACCCAACCCACGCGAGCGCAACGAACCCTTACATTAAAAGGCTTTTAACGCAAAAAGAACTATAAACGATGAATATAAAGAACATTATCTGCCTGTTGTTGCCATGCCTTTTGCAGGCCTGCACCAACGAATCGCTCAGTGAGCAAAGCGTGGTGGATGCAGGATCGGCGCAAACCCCACAGACAGAGCTAGACCATTGGATAGCCGACAGCATAACCGCACCTTATAACATTGAGGTGGTTTACCGTTGGCAGAAGAACGCCAACACAGGTACAACCTTCGTTTCGCCACCAAAACCCGACAACGTGAAGGCCATTTTAAGGGCCGTTCGCGAACTATGCTTTGAGACTTATCGACAAGAAAACCTTGGAGGAGACCACTTCCTGCAAGGTAAAACACCCCTACGAATATATCTATATGGTGGGAAGAACGTAGACGAGAACGGCGTTGAACTGCTCAACAACCCACAGCTCACGCCCTCGGAGATGTGCATCTTCCGCGTAGACGACTTCAAAGCAGGCGACACCGACAAGATGTATGCCCTCATGCGCAGCGTTCATCACCAGTTTGCACGTCGTTTGGCAGAGCTTGTGGCCTACGATCGCGACAAGTTTACGGCCATAAGCGGACATCGCTACACGGGTTCGACCGAACCTTTGGCCGCTCCCTTGGGCTACTCGAAGAAAGAAAAAGACTACTTCGGACTAGCCGATTATGCCAATAAACGCGGCTTTTACACCATGCAAGCCTTTCTTTCGGCCGAAGACGACTTTGCTGAAATCATCAGTTCAACCCTCTGTGCCACACCCAAAGAGGTGAACGATGCCATCAATACAGCGCAAACTCCCGACCAAGACAGCGACCCCGAGGTACAGCAACAATACAACAAAGAGGCCGAACAAGCCTATAAAGAGATTGTGGCTAAGCAGGCTTTTGTGGAACAATACATGCAAAAAAGCCTGCACATCAACTTAAAGCAGTTGCAGATTACCAGTCTGCGCCGCATAAACAACTACATCAAACAACATGCACAGTAAAACCAAAGCTTGGCTAACAGCCATCATCGTAACGTTACTTACGGCTTGCGATGCCAGTCAAGACGTCTTCGACCGCTCGCCGGCACAGCGTAATGCAGAGAGCATTGCCGCCTTGAAAGCCGAACTAACCAGTGCCGAGCATGGTTGGCGAGTGCTGTATTTCCCACGAACCGACTCGTTGCTCTTCTCCAATCCATCAGAATTAATTCCACAATTCGGTTACCGCGGACGATACGGCTATGGTGGAGACAGTTTCACCATGCGGTTTAACGCCGACAACACGATGGAGATGAAGGCCGACTTCACCCAACAAACTGCCTCCACACCACAGAAAAGCGAATATCGCGTGGGCCGAAACAGCTTCACACAGCTGAGTTTCGTCACCCGTAACTACGTGCATCAGTTGGTTAACGATGCCTTTCGCGCCTCTTACGATTGGCTGTTCATGGGCAAGAACGAAGACGGCGACCTCGTTTTCCGCACTGCCAGCTACCTAGAACCGGCTCGCGAATACATCGTTTTCACCAAACTTGCCAGCGAAGAGCAATGGAAACAAACTGCTGATAGAGCTTTCCAGAACCGCGATTTCTTCGAAAGCATGGTCAATCCACAACTCTCCATTCACCGTGGTAGCCGCATATTCTTCCGCAGCGACGTTTATGTAAAGCGCAACGTTGAGACAAACCAATCCTTATTACGCGAAATCAAGGAGAAGAAATACTACCTCTTTCTCTTTGCGCAGAAGAAAAATCCCATACCAGACTATCCTGCAAAAGAGATTGTTGGATTGGGTTCGGGCTACGCCGGCACAGAGCATGGCATCTCTTTCCGTGCAGGATTACGCTACGACAGCAAAATCATGTTCTTCGATTTCCAACGTGTAGGCCAACGTTTCGTTGCCGAACTGGTAGAAGTTTACGACCCACTCTTTCGCAAAACGCGCCTTGTAAGCAAGCACTTGCACCCCGAAGGCAAGCCAACGGGACTTGTTGCCGAGATTTGGGATGAAGGCGACGACCGCTGATACACCACCTTTAAAACAAACTGAACACATGAACGCAATGAAATATATGCTCTTAGCACTGGTCGCAATGCTTGTAAGCTGCTCGCGTAGCACTGCCGATTATGCCGAAGAAGACTACGACACGCTCTTTCCTTTCACAGGTGTAGAGAAACCCAAGGTCTCTTACGAGGACCAAGTAGTGCAATTGGGGAACCCCGATGCACCCGTTTCCGACTTCGTTTACCCCGGAGTGGAGATAACCAAAGACGTACGAACCTACGATGTTACGCTTACTTGCTCGTTTCGCGAGGTAGATATCTTGGGCAATAACGTGCCAGAGGCCGAACTTGCGTCGCGCTATGTGGTGCGTTATGTGGCTGCAAACCGCTCGCTCACCACCATTGCCACCAACAAAACAAACGAAGATGCAACATCTTTTCTTTCTAATGGTCAGCAACACGAACTGCATTTCAAGGCCAAATCTGGTTTCCCGATGTACCTTTTGGTAAACGGTGTAGGTCCTCGTGGGTCGTCGATAAAGGCCACCATCTCGGCTATTTCCGAAGACGGACTTACCATCGTGAAACCACTTAAAGTGAACGAACACCAAAACGAAGAAGGAATTGGCAAGATAAAAGGCCCATTTTGCGCCTACATCATCTTGCCCTAACCCTCCCCATACACATTATATATACAACGACACCCGATGAACCACAAGATATTCTTGGTGCTTTTGTTGGCGCCACTCGTCTTTTCGTCCTGCAATCGCTGGGAAGGAGAAACCGTTGAATCGGCCTATGTGATGCCTCCCTACCCAGACCCGCAGTACAAATTTGCAAGGAATGGCATCAGCAGTGTAGACTACTTGGAATGCACTTTGCTGCGCGACCCACTCGATTATATTTACGACAGCTACCTTAAAGAGGCCAGAATTGAGAACCGCACACTGCTGGAAACGATGAAGGGCTATTACAATAATGGCGAATTTGGGTTGAAACCGCGCCGCGAACTGTCGGCATCGCCAACCCACAAAGCCGATAGCGCACTCGTAAAGAAAGACGTGGAAGACATCTTCAACCAAGCTGCTACACTCAGCGGAATGGGCAAAGAGGGGCCTGGAACTGCCCGTAACCAAAAGGCAAAGCCTGGAAAAGGCGGATATGTAGGCCGCAACATCGGCGATGTTAACCTCGCTTTTGCCAACGAAAAGGGGCTAGTGGTGGCCGAACTCTTCCAAGGCATCGTCTATGGCGGCATCTATCTCGACAAGATTCTCAACACCCACCTCAACGACAGCGTGCTGAATAGTGAGGCCCTACGCAAAAACCACGAAGAAAACGTGCTCGTTGCAGGCCACAACTACACCGAGTTAGAACACCATTGGGACCTAGCTTACGGTTATTATCAGTTTTGGTTGCCTTACGTTCAGGCTGCCAACACACCCGCTTTACGCCAATCGCGCATCACGCTTTACAACGCTTTTGCAGCAGGAAGGGCAGCAATTACCCAATATCGCTATGCCGACATGTTGCGCCAACAGGCCATTATTCGTGCCGAGCTATCAAAAGTGGCTGCCATAAGAGCCATTAATCTGCTAACGGGCGAAACCACTATGGCCAATATTGATGAGGATGCAGCCAATGCCCTTACCTTCTTGTCCGAGGCATGTGGTGCAGTCTATGCCCTGCAATTCACCATACAGGCATCGGGCAAGCCCCATTTCACCTACAACGAGGTAAAAACGCTCATCGACCAACTAACCGCCGGCAACGGACTTTGGGACAAACAACGGCTCCTTGCCGACACATCCGCCACAGGTTCGCTGCGAAACGTGGCCTGGCAGGTGGCACAGAGGTATGGCATAAGCCTGCAATAAAACCACATATACATTGCCAACACATCAATAAGAACAATATGAAACAACTGCATATCCTTGCCCTCGCGCTTGCCTTTGCACAGGCTGGCACGGCCCAAACACACGAAGAGTTGGTTATCGACGGGGGATTTGAAGTCTATGTTAAGCCTCAAAACGGCAACGAAGGCAGCGGCGAAGGGGGTACTGCACCCTCGTTCGACCCCTACCTCAAACCCCAGTATTGGTATTTCAACTCATCGCTGTCGCGCGAACGCACGAAAACGGCACACAGTGGCAACTACGCCATACGCGTTTTCCCCAATGGCGGGTCGTTCATCGCACGCGATAAAGACTTCAACACACATTATATAAAGGTGCAACCGGGTGCCGAATACGAACTGTCGTACTGGTATCAAGGCACGGTTACCAAGCCCAACATCTTGGTTTACATCGACTGGTATAAGGGCGAACAGCTCATTAAGAAAGAAGAACGGAAGGCACAAAAAGACATGGCCAAAGACTTTACGGGCACATGGAAAAAGAAAACGCTCACTTTTAAGGCACCTGCTGGGGTTGAATCGGCTGCATTGGGTTTCTACATACTGTCTGTATACGAAGACGCCGACGCAGGAAGACATATCCTTATCGACGACATCTCGATGGTAAAAACCAAGGAAGGCGTTGTGCCCAACAAGCCCGAACCACCAGCTAACCTGCATGCCACACCGCAACAGCGAGAGATTGAACTGTCGTGGAACGCTGTGGCTGAAACGGATGTAACCTACGAGATAACCATCAACGGCAAAGCAGCGGCAACCACGAAAGCAACTAAACATGTGGTTACGGGGTTGGAACCAGGCAAAAGCTATGCTTTCAGCGTGAAAACCATCAAAGGCTCGGTTGCCTCGGATGCTTCTACAACCGTGTTGCAAACCACTATGCCCTTAAACTTCGGCGTAAACGACGAAGACCGAATACCTTATCTATATATGGTTCGCGAGCAAGGAACGGCACCCCGCACGCTTCCGCTCTACTATCACGACTTGGCCAACCCCGATGCCAAAATGCTTTATTGGGTAGATGGCCAACCCGTTACACCCACATCTGGCGTTATTACTTTCGGTTCAAAGGGCGAACACACCCTACGCATAGAGATTGAAGAAACGCCGACGCGCAAATGGGAAATAGAATACAAACTAAACGTAGACTAAACGATGACAACACCAATATACAAAACGGCAAGCCGCCTATGCCTTCTGCTGGTTTTCGCGGCTATGGCATTGACTAGTTGCGACAACGCCACAGACACAGAACTTTCGGATATTGCCTTCGGCACCAACAACACCGACTCGGTGGCACTCAACAAGCAATCTACACGCATTGTGTTGCTACGTGGCGGAACGGGAAAATACCAAGCCAACATCGCCGACTCGAAGATGGCAAGCATCTCCATATCGAAAGATACGCTGCGCATCAATGGCTTGCTGGAAGGCGAAACCTACGCCACCATCCTTTCGGGCGACTTTAAGCGCAAACTAAAAATCAGTGTTGTGGTTCCACCCATCAGCATCAGCGACTCCGAAATACGCCTTTATCCACGCGACGAGAGCAAGTTTGTTAGTCTTGCAGGCGGCGGCGACCTCGCCCGCCTCACCATAGACGACCCCGACAGCATACTCAACACCAAATGGAACGCCAAGACTGGCATCCTTGAGATTGCCGCGAGCTACGAAGGCGAGGCCAACATAAAGGCCATTGGCGAAGACGGCCAGTTTAAAACGCTTAAAGTTACCGTTCGTTGCAGCGGGTCGGCACAAAAGGTGGGCGTGTACGGCACCACTTCGCGAAGTATTTATCAACAGATGAACACCGTAATGGCCGTTCGCCGACCGGGTATTGGCGTTTGGCTGATGAATGGCGCACGCCCCGCAGCTGCCAGACGGGTACTTAAAATAAAGCCCGCCATCGTTGCGCCAAAGCTTGGCCAAAAGGTGGAAGTAAGCCTTGGCATGAACTATCCAGAAGAGTTCAGCGGCACGCTCTTACGCGAGGGCAAGCACAAGCTTACGGTTGAAGAGGTGAGAGAACAAAACGTGGTGTTACGAGGCAGAGGTTTTAAACTGGTTCTGCCCTACGAACGTTAACCCCCAAACAAACGATAAACAAATAACCATTTTAATAGATAAACAATACATGTTACAGATTTTTACAAGCAAAAAGCATCTTGCAATCATGGCTTTTGCCATGCTCTGCACCACAGCCAACGCCTTGGAAAAGAGCGTTACGCTGACCGAGGCAGGTACGTTGAGCAACCAAATCACTGGCGACGAGAAGTTAATCATCACCGACTTGACCATCACTGGCCCCATCAACACTGCCGACATCCTCTTTATCCGCCAGATGACTGGTGCGAATAATGGCGACAACGAGCCTATCAACCCAGGCAAGCTACAACGCCTTAACCTGCGCGCCGCAAGTTTCAAAAAGAGTTCTGGTGCGTACTTCTTCAAGAAGAAAGGCCTGTCGAATGTGGGATATGGCATATCAGAAGACAACCTCGTAGACCAATATATGTTCTTTGGTTGCGACCAACTGGTTGAGGTGAAACTGCCAGCCAGCACGCAAAAGATAAACAATAGCGCCTTCTCTGGCTGCTCTAAACTTACCACTTGCGCCATTCCCGTAGCCGTAACCCACATCGGCGACTATGCCTTTGCCAAATGTAAGGCACTAAAAGAAGTGAACATACCGGCCGCAGTGACCTACATGGGCAATGGTGTCTTTACAGACTGCACTGGCATTGAGACCGTAAACTTCAACGACGACTGCCAGGTGAAAGAGATACGTGCACATGCTTTCAATGGTTGCAGCGCGCTGAAAAACGTAAAATTGTCGTCGGGAGTAGAAGAATTAGGCAGCATGGCCTTTGCCAATTGTGCCTCGCTCAACACCTTTACCTTGCCGGCATCGTTCATTGAGAAAGCGGCCGACACCTTTAAAGATACACCCATCAAGAACTACGAAGTGGAAGATGGCATCGAAGGTTTTTCATCTGTCGGTGGTGTGCTGTACAACGAAGACCAGTCGGAGCTGCTACTCTACCCCATCGCACGCGAAGATAAGTCATTCATCGTACCCCAATCGGTGGGCGGCATTGCCGAACAAGCATTTGCAGGTGCAAAAAACCTTACCCACATTACGCTTTCTGAGAGCATTACCAACATCCAATCGAAAACTTTTGCAGGGTCGGGACTTACCGAGATTGTCATTCCTGCCGAAGTAACCTCCATCGGTTCCGAGGCCTTTACGGGCTGCAACGCCCTAACTAGCGTTACGTTTAAGGGCGGTCCTAGCGGCATAGGCGAAAAGGCTTTCTTTGGCACACGCCTCTCCACGGTTACTTTCAACGTGATGAACGCCGCGCCCGAACTAGGCAAACAAGCTTTCTACTTGGCTCGTACACAAACCACCTTCTTTGTTCCAGCCGACAAAGTGGAAACCTTTAAGAATGCCCTTCTCGCAGCAAGTGCCGTGTCGCCTTCTCGATTTGAGGTGAAACCCCTCACCACTTCGTCTATCGAAGGGCTGCAACAAGAAGACAATGCAGCCGAAGTATCGCGTTACAACGCCGCCGGTCAGCGCATCTCTACCCCCGTTCGTGGTCTGAACATCGTGAAGATGGCCAACGGAAAGACCGTTAAAACTGTTGTTAGATAAGGCTGAAACATCGCCATTAAAACATACAACGCCCATTGGTTGTGCCCTTACCCCAATTTGGTAAGCGGCACAACCATTTGTTTTTACGGGGCATCGCATTCACTTCCCTACCCGCTTCCACACCATTTCACCACCCACAAGCAGCATCATCAAAATACTAATGGTCCTCTGCAAGTACGGCCTTTACTCGCCCCTTACCCCATACATTTGCCCTTCTCTGTCAAAATTAACAGCATAAAGGGTGCGAAATACACATATTATATATATCTTTGCAGAACAGATTTTATTTATACCATAATGGAAATACTAAAAAAATACCTGTTCGATGTGGTGGCTGTTGTGGCCTTTGCCGTATTGGCCTACGCCTATTTTGTTCCTGCCACCATAGACGGACGCATACTTTATCAGCACGACAGCGCAGCAGGACGAGGCGCAGGACAAGAGGTGTTGAAGTATAAAGAGAAGACAGGAGAGACTTCCAGATGGAGCAACGCCACGTTTAGCGGCATGCCCACCTACCAAACCTCGCCCTCTTATCCAAGCACAAGTGTGCTTTCGACCGCAACAAAGGCCTACCACCTGTGGATGCCCGACTATGTGTGGTATGTTTTTGCCTACCTTTTGGGCTTTTACATATTGCTACGCGCATTCGATTTCAGACAGTCGTTGGCCGCTCTTGGTGCGGTGATATGGGCTTTTTCAAGCTACTTTTTCATCATCATCGCCGCCGGACACATCTGGAAGGTGATGGCCCTTGCCTATCTGCCGCCCATGATTGCAGGTATTGTATGGGCTTATAGGGGGCAATATGTGCGCGGACTGATTGTCACGGCCGTGTTTACGGCCTTCGAGATATACGCCAACCACGTGCAAATGACGTATTATTACCTCTTCATTATCTTCTTCATGGTTATTGCCTATCTTGTGCAAGCCATCAGGGAGAAACAGTTGGCGCGTTTCTTTAAAGCCACTGCGGCATGTGCCGTTGGCGCAACACTTGCCGTTTGCATCAACCTAACCTCGCTTTACCACACTTGGCAATACGGACAAGAGTCGATGCGTGGTAAAAGCGAACTGGTGAAGAAGAACAACGCCAACCAATCGAACAGCGGATTGGAACGCGACTACATTACGCAATGGAGTTACGGCATCGGCGAAACATGGACGCTCTTGGTGCCAAACGCCAAAGGAGGAGCATCCGTACCCATGTCGGCCAACCCCATTGTACAAGAGAAAGGCAACCCCGAACTGGGCTATCTCTATCAGCAGATTGGCCAATATTGGGGCGAACAGCCAGGCACTTCGGGTCCTGTGTACGTGGGTGCGTTTGTGCTGATGCTCTTCATACTGGGGCTTTTCATCGTGAAAGGTCCGATGAAGTGGGCTTTGGTGGCCGCCACGGTGTTGTCGATTGCGCTCTCGTGGGGTAAGAACATGATGTGGCTAACCGACCTTTTCATCGATTACATGCCGCTATATGCCAAATTCCGCACGGTAGCCTCTATCCTTGTCATCGCCGAATTCACCATTCCGCTGCTTGCGATAATGGCTTTAAAGAAGATAATCGACGAGCCCGAGCTACTCACGCACAAGATAAAATACGTGTATGCAAGCTTTGGACTAACGGCAGGCATGGCCTTGCTGTTCGCCCTTATGCCCAGTGTGTTCTTCGGTTCGTTTGTATCTAGCGACGAGCTGCAAGCCTTATCGCAGTTTCCACAACAGCAGCTCAACCCCATTCTTACCGACCTAACCCAAGTTAGGCAAGCCATATTCAGGGCCGACTGCTGGCGTTCGTTCTGGATTATCGTCATCGGAACCACCTTCTTGCTGCTCTATAAGGCCAAGAAATTGAAGTCTGAGTATCTTGTTGGGGCACTAACGCTGCTGTGTCTTATCGACATGTGGCAGGTAAACAAACGCTACCTGCACGACGACATGTTTGTGGAGGCCTCTGTTCGCGACCAACCACAGCCAATGGACAATACAGACCGACTGATACTGCAAGACAAGAGCTTGGATTATAGGGTGCTGAACTTGGCCTCGAACACCTTTAACGAAAACGAGACTTCGTACTATCATAAGAGTATTGGCGGATACCACGCCGCCAAACTGCGCCGCTACCAAGAGCTGATTGAGGCTTACATCGCCCCCGAAATGCAGGGATTGATGAAATCTGTTGCCGAATCCGGCGGCGACATGACACGCGTAAAGGGCGACTCTATCTATCCCGTTATCAACATGCTCAACGCCAAATACTTTATTCTGCCGTTACAAAACAACCAGAAAGTGCCGCTCCTAAACCCATACGCCTTTGGCAATGCGTGGTTGGTAGACCAAGTGAAGTATGTGGACAACGCCAATGCCGAACTGGATGCGCTGGCAAAACTAAACCTTCGACACGAGGCTGTGGCCGACAAACGCTTTGAAAGTGTGCTGGGAACAAGCGTTCAACAAGGCACCATTGCTAAGGCCGAGCTGAAGAAGTATGCGCCAAACCAACTGCATTACAGCGTAGAGAGCGACAAGGGGGGCGTGTTGGTGTTCTCGGAAGTGTATTATCCGGGCTGGTCGGCCACCATCGACGGGCAGTCTGCCGAGTTGGGTAGGGTGAATTACCTGCTGCGCGCGCTTGCCATAAAGCCAGGTAAGCACGAGGTTGTGCTGAGTTTCTATCCCAAGAGCATCAACCGAACCGAAACCATCGCCTACATCTCTTACGCCGCATTGCTGTTGCTTATTGCCGCAACGCTGTATTTAGATTGGAGAAGAAAGAAGAAGGAAACGTAAAACGCTCATCATAAAACCGCCCCGAAATGCAATACATTTCGGGGCGGTTTTGTATTTGGCTAATGTGTGTTCGGCAAGCGTGTTAGCTAATATCAAGTGTTATACTAATGTTTTTTTTGCACAAGCATTAAGCACCACAACTTTGCCTTATAACTAACAAGTTCACCTCGAAGCCGTCTTTACCTTTTGTATTTCTATAAATGAGGAGGAGTTTGTTCTCTCTGTGATGCCAACACAAGACAAACACCCTTCTCACACACGAAGTACCGGACAAATCAACCCACTAACTCACCAACTCCAAAAAACACCAACTCCTCAACTCAAAAAATCAAAAAACATCCAACTCACCAACTTAAAAACTCACCAACTTAAAAACTTAAATTATTATCTTTTATTTTACAATATCGCTCAAAATTTCACTCCGTTCTAGCGAAAATATGGGCCATAAAGTAGGCAAATCGCCCCTATTTCTAG
>NZ_KV815055.1:47844-48325 GCF_001814145.1 Prevotella sp. HMSC073D09
GCAAATCGCCCCTATTTCTAGCTTTCCACTCCTTCCGACATGTTCAGTTTTAAGAAAAATACCTGTATTTTGTACCATTTAGCCTCTCTAGTTTGGTTGCCAGCTCGTAATTTTCTAAGCCCAATTACACGCTTTTAGCCCTTAAAATCCCACTTTTTAACTACTATTTTGCCCTTTTCGGCCATGTTTTTAATATTCCTAAAAGGTTTTGTTTATACAATTAGTGTGGATATTTATGCTTTCCGCCTTGCATTTAGCACCTTTTTGCCTTGTGTTTTGCACCAAAACGCACTGTATTTTGCACCAAAACGCAGTGCATTTAGCACCAAAACGCAGTGCATTTAGCGGCAAAACGCAGTGTATTTAGCAGCAAATAGCCCAAAATTTGGTGCAAATGGCGGTCTTTCTAAATAAAAATTCATTTCATTGCATTCATAGGCTACTCCTCTTTTGCATCAAAACCAACCTTCGCGAGAATCGA
>NZ_KV815055.1:48425-50049 GCF_001814145.1 Prevotella sp. HMSC073D09
AAGATGAGCGATTGGTGGACAAAAAGGGTACTCACAATGTTAAATTTGCGACTAAAAACTAGACAAAACAAATGTATCGTAAACACGCACGAGTGGCCATCGGCACCGAAAGCATGCACGCTTGCGACAGCCAGCGCGAGCGGTTGCAGGGCATGCTACCTGCATACTGCACCATGAAAACGCAGAAGTAACCTGCTATCGACAAGTGGTCTTCAACTTATAGAGAATGTATGTAACAACTTCCGCCAGGTTGCCTTTTGAAATATAACTAGGTATTGCAACAGACAAATGGGGCGTATTTCAGGTTTTAACGTATCTTTGTCCAGGTACTTTGCACATGAACGAGGGTTCATTTTGGTTTTAAAGCACAAAGAAAACAGGTTTCTCTCAATTTGTAGAAATATTAAGAGTCAAGACGACTTCCTCTTACAAAATTGGCAAGCCATTGGCCCAACCGCTTAACATCACCACAATATTTAACTCCGCACCACTGCCTCTCTCCTCCATTTTCTATACCCAGCCACGGCAATAACCACGTACAGGCCATACAACAGGGCCTTAAAGGGAATGCCCTTATATATATATAGGCCGGTGCAAACCACGTCTACGGCAATCCAAAACAGCCATTGCTCAACGTATTTTCGCGCCAAAGCCCAAAGGCCAACAAAGCTTAGGGCGTTGGTAAAGGCATCTAGCGCGGGCACATTGCTGTCGGTAAAGGTTATCAACACATAATAAGTGGCACCCCAAGCCACAACAAAGAACACCACGGTAGGCACAAACAGCCTACGCGGCATGTGCGTAATGGGCATCTGTTGGCCTGCCGTCTGTCCGCGTTTGCGGCCAAACTTCCATACGGCGTAACCATAAATGGCGGCCAACGTGTAGTAAACGGCCATGCCCGCATCGCCATACAGTCCGTGTTGCCAATAAAGCCACACGTCAAGGGCGGGCATTACGATACCCACTACCCATAAAGCAATGCTCGCACGATATTCTAACCAAATGTAAAGTAGGCCTAATATGGTGGTGAAAATGTCGAGCCAATGAAGGGAAAGGAAAGAAAGCATACGCGAAAAATTATAAAACGGCCTCACCCCAGCCCCTCTTTGAGAGGCGACCTGAGGGAGAAAGCCTCACCCCCAGCCCCTCTCCAAGGGGAGAGGGGATGATTTGCCTTGTTGTTATTATATTGGCACACACCCACTTTGTTATAATATCGAAGATGAATGCCTTGTTAATTAGCCCCTCGACCCCAACTCCCCATAAAGAGGAGCTGGGGTTTAAGGGCCTTTTTGGATAATTTGCTCGTTCGAAGTAGTTGAGGACAATTGCCCATTAAAGCGGTAAAGCATTGCTTAGCATTATGGCAACGATGAGTATATAAGGGTGTTCACCAATGTGCAACTAAGCGCTTAGCTTAACTCCATAACTTCTAAAAATGAAAGAGTGAAAAGGTGAAAAGGTGAAAAGGTGAAGAAATGGCTAACGCCTTTTAAAGGTGTAAGAGTGAAAAGGTGAAAAAATGGCTAACGCCACCTATACATCTGGCTTAACTCCATAACTCCTTAACACCTTAACTACTCACCAAAAAGCATTTGGCTTAACTCCTTAACTCCATAAC
>NZ_KV815055.1:50149-63945 GCF_001814145.1 Prevotella sp. HMSC073D09
ACTCCTTAACTCCATAACTCCTTAACTCCTCAACTTAACTCCTTAACTCCTCAAAGCAACTACTCTATTAAAAAGTAACCGCCAACCTAGCCATAAAATGGAAGGGAGCAGAGGGTGCAAAGCCAGCTGCTTCGCTGTCGCGCGTGCCCCAAGTGTTTTCTGCAACGAGCGTAGAGCCGTCTAAACGATACTGCGGAGCGGCCCAACCATTGTTGTCGTACTTAGAAGAGAACACGTTATAGAGCGTTATGCCGACGGTTGCATCCTTCAAAGCCAAGGCTTTAAGCGAGAAGGTGTACGACAAGTCGATGTCGGTGGTGAAGTATTGTTTCAGCGAAATCAAGTCATTCACCGTGTTTTTGCCGGCGTCTTTGGTCTGCATCGTCTTAAAGCCCGTGTTGGTTAGGTTCTGTTCGCCCACAAAATGGCTCATCACCATACCGCGGAAACCAGCCTTATCGAACGTAAACACGTTGTTGAACACCGTGTTAGGCGAGAAAGCCAACTGACTTTCGCCGGCGATGGTGTACACCGTTCCATCAGTAAGCTTTACGGTTACGTCCTTCACCCTGTTCTTAGAGAAGGTGGCGTTGGCATCCCAACGGAACCAATCAACAGGCATCCACGCTGCCGAAAGCTCAACACCCATGCGATAACTCTTGTCGAAATTGCGCGTAATGGGCTTGTCGAGCTTCACTTCGCCCGTAGGAACGAGCTGGTCTTTATAATTCATGTGGTAGAGATTAAGCCCAGCCGTGAAGTTCTTCGCGGTAAATTCGTAACCCACTTCGAGGTCGTTCAAGCGTTCGGCGCGTGGTTTTTCCAACTCTGCATCCATGTTATGTTCGTAGTTATTGCGCACAGGCTCGCGGTGGGCGATGGCATAACTGGCGTACAAACGATGCAAGGGGGAGAGCTCGTAGTTCAGTCCGAACTTGGGATTAAAGAAGTTGAACGTTTCGTTTAGGTCGTAACTGAAACTGCGCTTTGCGCTTGTGGCATCTGCCGGACCCACCATGCGCACGTTTACATAGCGATATTGCAGGTCGGCAAAGGCACTAAGACCCTTCACAAACTCGTAAGTGGCTTTCAGATAAGCATTATAGTCGGTTTTTTTCGCATTGTTGTTGTAATACTCATGGTTGGGCATAAAGTCGTCTACGGGCTTCTTCACCCACGTAACGCGGCCAAAGTGGTCGTTGCTATACCTGTTCCAGCCCTCGCCCAGCGTAGCCGAGAAGTTGCGTTTGTTGTCGTAATTCAATGCGGCAACTGCTCCATAGAAATAGTTGTCAAGCCATTTTTCGCGCACAAGCGAACTCTTTGCCTTCGTTCCACCGGCATCAAGGCCATACTGCGCCAGCTTTTGGTTCTTCTTATACTGCTCGTAATAGCCGCCGCCCTTGGTGTAATGCAGGGCAAGGTTAAGGTTCCAGTACTCTCCCATCAACTGGTTCCACAACAGTTGGTAATGCTGTTGGTGGTAGTTGTCGTTCTGATTCTTATAGAATTGGGTGTTCCCTGCGGCATCATCCTCCATCTTTCCACTTGGATTGTAAGTACGTCCGTATTGCTCTTGGTCGTACTTCGAGGCAAAATTCCACGCGTGATAAGTCTGTTCCACTCCGTTAAAGGTGATGAATTTCACCACGGTGGTCTCGCCGAAATAGCCAGCTTGCAGGAAATAAGAGTTTAGTTTAGACGATGCGCGGTCTACATAGCCCTTCGAACCGAGGTTAGACAGTCGGCCTTGGATGCCCCAATGTCCGCCCATCAGTCCTGTACTAAAGCGCACAGTCTGCTTATGCGAGTAGTAAGAGCCGCCCGAAAGGTCGAATGCGGCCCAAGGTTGCAGCCCTATGTTCTCGGTTTGCATGTTAACCGTTGCGCCAAATGCGCCCGCGCCATTGGTAGAAGTGCCCACACCGCGTTGCACCTGAATACTTCCAAGGCTCGATGCAAGGTCGCCCATGTTTACCCAATAGAGCAGACTGCTTTCGGCATCGTTCATCGGGATGCCGTTGGTGGTAACGTTAATGCGACTGGCATCGGTGCCGCGAATGCGCATCGCGGTATATCCCATGCCGTTGCCTGCATCGCTGGTGGTAACAACCGAGGGCATGGTTGCGAGCAAGAAGGGGATGTCGCGCCCCGTGTTAAGGCGTTTAATCTGTTCTTGCGACATGTTGGTAAAGGCCATTGGTGTTTTCTTTGTGGCGCGCGTAGCCACCACTTGCACATCTTGCAGCTGATAACTGCGAAGCGTATCAAGTGTTTCTTGTTTGGGGTTGGCCGAATAAGCCGTGGCGACACTAAGCAGTGCCGCAAGCAATGTCATTGTTTTTTTCATTTTTTCCTTTTGAATGAAGACACACAAAAGGGGTGTTTATCCTTCTTTTTTTCCTACGCCAGCATTGTCTGGATCAGGTCAGAGGGTTTCATCTCAGCCCGAAATGTCGGGCACCCCTTAACTCACGCTTTGTAAGTCGGGTGCAAAAGTAATGCTTTTTAAGCGAAAAATGGTTGAAAATAGAGAAAAAAGAAATTACTACACGCATTAAAGGTGCATGCAGATTGGAGGAAGGGCGACTAAAACATGAGGTGCATTGTTCATCAAATTCAAATGCCATAAGCATCTTTCTCATTGCCTAAACGTACCAAAACGGCAGATTTAACGCACTTACAAGGGCATTTGCCAATAATTATCAGTAACTTTGCAGTCGATTTCAATTAAGTAAAGACAATGCAAGACATTAGAAATATAGCCATCATCGCCCACGTGGACCATGGAAAAACCACGCTGGTAGACAAGATGATGCTTGCTGGAAAACTCTTTCGCGAAGGGCAGGATAACAGCGGACAAGTGCTGGATGCTAACGATTTGGAACGCGAAAGGGGCATAACCATCCTGTCGAAGAACGTATCGATTACGTGGAAAGACGTAAAAATTAACATCATCGACACACCGGGACACTCCGATTTCGGCGGAGAAGTGGAGCGTGTTCTCAACATGGCCGACGGTTGCATTCTGCTCGTCGACGCTTTTGAAGGCCCTATGCCGCAGACGCGTTTCGTGTTGCAGAAGGCCTTACAGCTGGGATTGAAACCCATCGTGGTGGTAAACAAGGTGGACAAGCCTAACTGCCGGCCCGAAGAGGTGTACGAAATGGTGTTCGACTTGATGTTCTCGCTCAACGCAACCGAAGACCAACTAGACTTCCCCGTGGTATATGGCTCGGCCAAAAACGGCTGGATGTCGTCCGATTGGAAGGCTCCAAGCGACAATATCGACTATTTGCTCGACGAGATTGTTGAGAAAATACCTGCCCCAAGACAAATTGAGGGCACGCCGCAGATGCTCATCACCTCGCTAGATTATAGCAGCTACACGGGCCGAATTGCCGTGGGGCGCGTGCATCGCGGCACTTTCACCGATGGGATGAACGTTACCGTGGTGCATCGCAATGGCGAGAAGGAACGTACACGCATTAAGGAGCTGCACACTTTCGTGGGAATGGGACACGTTAAGACCGACCACGTGGACAGCGGAGACATCTGTGCCGTTATCGGACTCGAGAAGTTTGAGATTGGCGACACCATCTGCGACTACGAAAACCCCGAACCGCTACCGCCAATCGCCATCGACGAGCCTACGATGAGCATGCTCTTCACCATCAACGATAGTCCTTTCTTCGGCAAAGAAGGCAAGTTTGTTACCTCGCGCCACATCAACGACCGACTAGAAAAGGAGTTGGAGAAGAACCTCGCCTTGCGCGTACGGCCCTTTGAAGACTATACCGACCGCTGGATTGTTAGCGGCCGCGGCGTGCTTCACCTCTCGGTGCTCATCGAAACCATGCGCCGCGAGGGCTACGAGCTGCAAGTGGGTCAGCCACAGGTTATCTATAAGGAGATAGACGGCCAGCGTTGCGAACCCATTGAAGAACTAACCATCAATGTTCCCGAAGAGTTCGCCAGCAAAATGATTGACATGGTGACACGCAGAAAGGGCGAAATGACTTCGATGGAAACGCAAGGCGAACGCGTGAACATCGAGTTCGATGTGCCCTCGCGTGGTATCATCGGCCTTCGCACCAACGTTCTCACCGCCAGTCAGGGTGAAGCCATCATGGCCCACCGCTTTAAAGAGTACCAACCCTTTAAGGGTGAGATTACAAGGCGCACCAACGGCTCGATGATTGCCATGGAAACGGGTACGGCTTTCGCCTACTCTATCGACAAATTGCAAGACCGCGGCAAGTTTTTTATCGACCCAGGAGAAGAGGTTTACTACGGACAGATTGTTGGCGAGCATGTTCACGACAACGATTTGGTTATCAACGTAACCAAATCTAAGCAACTTACCAACGTGCGCGCCAGCGGTAGCGACGACAAGGCACGCGTAATCCCCAAGGTTATCATGTCGTTGGAAGAGGCATTGGAGTACATCAAGGGCGACGAGTTTGTGGAGGTTACGCCCAAAAACATGCGCCTCCGCAAGATGACACTCGACCATAACGAACGCAAACGCCTGAATAAGGAATAACGCTTGGCGCAAATTGGCCAAACGATAAACAATTGTAGGGATGCTCAGCAGCGTGCATCCCTACATTTATTTTAGGCCATATCGTTGCATATAGGCTTAGATACAGCTGCGTTTATGCAGAAAATTCAAAGTCTACAAATCACCATTGCTGGGGGCCTAGTGCCTTAATCTGCCCCTAACATGGGGCATTAAAGATTCGTATTAAAAAACGTTTCCAGCTTATCAAACGGCACAACTCCGCCCTGATTGTCGTAAAAGTCAATGTGCTTAGCACCAGGAACAACGAACAACTCCTTCTTATCGGTTCCTATGGCTTGGTAAGCATCTTCGCTCATATAGCGCGAATGGGCGTTTTCTCCTGCAACGATAAGGGTTGGCACATTAATTTCATTAGCATAAGCAAGTATCGGGAAATTGAGAAACGAAAGCAGCGTGGTGGCCGTCCAAACCTTATTAGAGATCGAACGCTCGTGGAAACCGCGCGGTGTTTTATAAAACTCAATATAATCGTTCAAGAATTGAGGCAGCTTATCCGACGGAGTGTCTGGCATCGAATAGCCCGGAGCCGGAGTTCCCTTTTCTGCATCCGTCCAACGAATGGCATTAAGCGAGCGTTTCATTTCCAAACGCATTTCGGGCGTGTTGCTATCAAAGTAGCCTTTGCCGAAAACACGCGACATATCATACATTACCATCGTCGCCACAGCCTTTATACGGGTGTCGACGGCCGTAGCGTTAAGTGCGAATCCGCCCCAACCGCAGATGCCGATAATGCCAATCCGCTCTCTATCCACAAAGGGCAGCAACCCCAAGCAATCCACCGCAGCCGAGAAATCCTCGGTATTGATGTCGGGCGATGCCACATTACGAGGCTCTCCACCGCTTTCGCCCGTATAAGATGGGTCAAAAGCCAAAGTAACAAAGCCCCTTTCGGCCATCGTCTGAGCGTAAAATCCCGATGCTTGCTCTTTTACAGCCCCAAAAGCACCACACACGGCAAGGGCGGCAAGCTTATTGTTTTCGCTGTTTTTCGGGAAATACAAATCGCCAACAAGGGTGATACCATAACGATTTCTGAACGAAACCTTTTTATTTTCTACCTTATCGCTTTGCGAAAATATCTTATCCCAACCATTATTGCACTTAGGCATTTCCATGTTTGTATTCATACTGCTAATATTTTAGTTCTACATTTATTCATTTTCAATTGCAACGCGCACTACTTTTCCTTATTCGCCTTAGCCATAAGCCTATTACCAGATAGAGCAGTAGCGGAATAAGTCCAAAGCTGGGTGAAACCAACAAAGCTTTATCAGGCGACACCACGGCAAAGCCATCGGATATAAGCGGATTGAGTGCATCCTCCATCGCGTGCATCAAGACAACGAGCAACAACGAGCGCGAAAGGAAAAATATCTCGGTGTACATGATCGTCCAAACGCCAATAACGACAAAGCTAGTTACCACAAACAGCACGTTGCCGAAAGGGAAGAAGCTTGCTAAATAAGCATCGTCCAAGAGTATTAGGTAATATGGCAGATGCCATACCTGCCACACAAGTGCCACCACCAAATAAACGAGCCATTCGTTTTGGGTTAGTTGTTCCACCTTTACCGTAAGATAGCCCCGCCAAACCGACTCTTCAAAGATGTTTTTAAGACACTGGGGCAAGAAAGCTGCAATAAAGACAGGAAAATATGCAGCAATACTAAACTTGCTTACATCCACCCAACCAAACAGCTTGCCTACAAACAACGTTATGCCAACGACCACAGGATAGACAACAATGGCAAACAAATACCAACGAGCGTTCCGCCTGAAGTTAGGTTTCAACGGCAGGTCTTTCCAGCCATCGCCACCAAAAAGGCGAAGTAAAACCATACACAAGATGGGGGAAGAGATAAAAATCAACGCCCCGAGTGATTCTAAATTGGAGGGCTGACCAAGCAGCTTATCTATCCCAACGCCCACCCAACCGCAAACAACAGCCACAAAGCTGAACAATATAACGTTCCGAAGGGTTCTTTTATTGGCTTTCATGTTCTTGAAATTGCTTATCATACAGATTATCCACACGCTTTCTCTCTTCTACAAAATTCCCCTTAACATCCCATCAAATACCTTTCTACAACAACCCTTCCTTGGTTTAAGTGCCATTGAATAGGCATTCAATGATGCGTTATCCCATATCGCAGTGGGGTTATTTTAAATTTTCTATAATCTTTTCTTCATCGTAAACAAACATGCCAACCGCAACCAACGAGGCAATACCATGCGCCAACATCCACGCCTTTGCGATGCCATTTTTCACCTCTTGCTCGGATAAATGTCGGCATTCATCACTACTTTTCATTACTTCCACCACCCGTTCGCTCTCAGGAAATATATCCGTAAGCTTTACCTTCATGATGTTATCCATATAAAACGCTTTAAACAGAGCAGGCTCGGCGTATGCAATTCGCACATAACCCAAGCCTAAATCCAAGAAAGCATCGCCCGTCTTAACGTAACCGAGCATTAGGTTTTGCAGATAAGGAAGTGCCTTTCTGCATACCTCGGCTTTGATTTCATCCATACTCTTGTAGCACCAATAGATAGGCTGAGTGGAACAACCTATCTGTTTAGCAATATTTCGGGCTGAGAGCACTTCAAAACCCTCTTTTCTCACCAACTCGAAAGCGGCTTCTATAATCACTTCCTGGGCTATTATCGTTGATCTCGGCATAAGTTTTATAATACAACTATCGCAATATAACATGTGTTATGTTTTGCAAAAGTAATGCTTTTATTTGAATAAACAAAACCTTAAACCCCAAAAGATATGCAGGAAATTATTACTGACGGAAAGACTATTAGGCGTTACATAAAGGTTAGACTTACACCAAATGGCGTACAACTAGCCACTAAACGCACTGCCACATGGGCATCAACGCCAATAAAAGATACGGGCTAGTACGGCCGCTAACACCCAATGGCCTTGCTGCTTATCATGCGTAACAGCATTACAGACGACAAGCTACAAGATTAAGCAAGAGCACCTATCACCACAAAAAGGCATTTAAGAATTCACTAAACATTGAAGCAGTCTTTACTTTTAATGTTTCAACAAATTGAGAGGAGCGCAGCACAGGTCAACTCACTGGCTTATAAACTGACTAAAGCCCAACAAACTCGCAAACCCACAAACTCAGAAACCCACCAAGTCGCAAACCCACAAACTCACTAACAAACTCATCAACCCACTAACTCATCAACTCATAAACTCAAAAACTCAAAAACTTAAACCGCTATCTTTTATTTTACAACATCGCTCTAATTTTCGCTCCGTTCTAGCGAAAATATAGGTCAAAAAGTAGGTAAAAAGCCACTATTTCTTCCCTTTCATGTCTTGAGGTTTGTCTATTTTTAAGCCTAGAACCTGCATTTTGCACCATTTTGCCTTTCTAGTTTGGTTGCCAACTCATAATTTTTCAACTCCAAAAAACCACTTTTAGCCCCAAAACCCTACTTTTTAATGGCTATTTTGCCCTTTTTAGCTATGTGTTTCAGGGTTCTAAAAAGTTTTGTTTATACAATTACTGTGGATGTTTATGCTTTTCGCCTCGCATTTAGCGGCAAATCGCACTGCATTTAGCAGCATTTTACCTTGCGTTTAGCACCAAAACGCATGCCATTTTGCACCAAAACGCACTCCGTTTAGCACCAAAACGCATTGCATTTAGTACCAAAACGCACGTCATTTAGCAGCAAATAGCCCCGAAACAGGTGTAAACGGCGGCCTTTTTAAATAAAAATTCATTTTGCCGTATGCACACGTTAACCCTATTTTGCATCAAAACAAACCCTCGCGAGAATCGTTTTTTTGCGGCAAGGTGGGCGATTGGTGAGCAAAAAGGGCACTCATAATGTTAAAATTCTTGCTAAAAACTAGACAAAAAGCAATTATGCCGTATATGTAAGCATGGCAACAGCACGGAAAACACATACGCTTGCCGCAGCCAGGGCGAGCGGTTGCAGGGCGTGCTGCTCACGGACAACGAAGACAGCATGATGCAAACGCAGAAGTAAGCGGCCATCGACAAGCTGTTTTCTGCTTGTGGAGACCGCATTGAATAACTTCTGCCCGATCATGTTTTGAGCCATAGCCACGTTTTGCCACAGACAAATGGGGCAGAATTTCATTTTTCATCGTATCTTTGTGCGGCACTTCGTACATGAGCGGAGTGTTTATCTTGGCTTTACAGCACAAAGACATAAACTCCGCTCAATTTGTAGAAAGATTAAAAGTCAAGACAACTTCATTCACTTACTTTGAGTTACTTTGATTTCTGCATCATAATTATCAACACTGCAATAAACGTAGAGCGTTCGTTTTTTCCTCGTAGTGTTCGGCTCTGCAATAATCTTCATTTCATTATTAAAAGGCCCCTTGTACTTCACTGTTAGCCAATAACACGTCGCGATGATGGTGTCGTTTTCGCCCTTGCTAAGCTTTGTTTCGCCATTTCCATTGTAATCGTTGATGCTAATACCTGTGAAAGCACTCTTGCCAGAACAAATTTTAGTGCCACCTTCTCGCCCAAAGCTTATTTTTAAGGGATAACCATAGTTGCCTGATGGGCCACAAGCCACCAGCAAGAGCAGCAATAGAAGTGCTGCAAGCCCATGTTTCTTTTCCATAATTCAGCAGTTATGTAGGTTATTTGTAAGTGATTATACGCATGCGGTGGTTGAAGTTTGTACCCCCTCTCCACCTTACCAAGGGTTTTCATCATCGTTCCTGCTGCTATTCAGTTTCAATAATCCGTCGGCATCATGGCCACATTACAAGGGCGTTTACAACAGAAATCACTCGCTCCACTCCACCACCAGCGTTTCGCGAGGACCGAGTTGTACGTTCTCCAACAGGCTGACGGTTCGGCCAGTTAGCACGTCGCGCACCTCGTCTACATCGCCAATCACCTCCGCATAGCGGGCTACGGGCATGGTGGCAGGTTTTGATGTGCCGTTCATAATGGTGAGAACGTGACGTTTGTCGAGGGTTCGCGCCAACACGTAAACGCCATTGAAGGGAATGAAATGTATTTGTTTGCCCTTAGAAATAACCTCGTTGCCCTTGCGCCAATGCAGCAAACGGCTCAACCAAGAGAACATGGCGTTTTGCTCTTTGGTTCTTCCTTCGGCCGTAAAAGCGTTTTGCTTGTCGCCTGGAAAGCCGCCGGGGAAATCCTTACGCACATCTCCATCGGTCTTTTCTTTCGTTCCATTCATCAATATCTCCGTGCCATAGTACAGCTGTGGAATGCGATTCATGGTGAGCAAAAGGGCTAAAGCCTGTTTAAGGGCTAAGGTATCGGTGCCGTTGCCGAGGAAACGGTCGGTGTCGTGGTTCTCTATAAAGGCCATAACCGACGAGGGATTGGGGTACAGATAATCGTAACAAAGGTCGTTGTACACCCTATTCAGCCCATTCCACCAGCCATCGGTCTCTTCGTTTTTGGCTTTGTTAATGCGGTCGAAGAAAGCAAAATCCATCACCGATTTAAGGTTACTGTTAATGGTAGACAGTTTCGAGTCTTTTTGCCAAGCAGCAGTATAGGCGGGTTCCGTAACCCATGTCTCGCCCACGGTGTTGAAGTTGGGGTACTCCCTGTTAAGCCTATCCATCCATTGTGCCATTGCCTCGCGGTCGGCATACGGGTAAGTGTCCATCCTGATGCCGTCGATACCCACCGTTTCAATCCACCAGATGCTGTTTTGGATGAGGTAACGCATCACGTGCGGGTTGCGTTGGTTAAGGTCGGGATATTCAGGAACGAACCATCCATCAACCGTTTCGTCCATGTCCACTTCCGAAGCGTAGGGGTCGAGTACAGGTGTTAGCTTGTAACTGGTTTGCAAATAGTTGTTTTTATAATCGGGACGATTGAACCAATTGTGCGAAGGCATGTCCTTAACCCACGGATGATCTACGCCACAATGGTTGAAAATCATGTCCATAACCACCTTTAAGCCCTTCGTATGCGACTCGTCTACAAGCCTACGATATTCTGCGTTGGTGCCAAAACGTGGGTCTACCTTATAATAATCGGTAGTACCATAACCATGATACATGTTGTAGTTGCCCTTATCAGCAGCATTATTCTCCAACACAGGCGTAAACCACAGGGCTGTAACGCCCAATTGGTTGAAGTAATCCAAGTGTTGGCGAATGCCTTCGAGGTCGCCTCCGTGCCTTAAACTAGGCTGCGAGCGGTCCACCCGATAGGCATTAAGCCCAGGAAGTGGGTGCTGTTTGGTTCCGCTTGCCGCAAAGCGGTCGGGCATAAACATGTAAAGCACGTCGGCATTGGTAAATCCCATGCGTTCTTCACCTTTCTTTTCGCGCGCTTTAAGTTCGTAGGTTACCGTCGTTTTTTGCTTTCCTTGGGCAAACACCAAGGGCACTTTGCCCGCCTTGGCTTTGCCGATGTTAAGGTAAACCAATAGATAGTTGGGGCTATCCATGCGTTCGATGCTGGTTATTTCAACGCCAGGGTAAGTTGTAGACACATTGGCGTTGCGTATGCCTTCGCCATAGACCATCAGTTGCAACGAAGGGTCTTTCATACCCACGAACCAGTTGGTGGGGTCTATTCTCTTCACCTTTACGGCGGCCGATGCCGTTAACGAGAATAGCGTAAGGGCCAAAAGTATTTTCTTCATGTTGTTGTTTTTAAAGCCTCACCCCCAACCCCTCTCCAAGGGGAGAGGGGATAGATAGCTTTGCGGCTTACGCTAGCTAAGAAAAACTAGGGATTTTAGAGGACATCTGTGAAAAATAGGGCCATTTGAGGATACCAAAAAGCGAACAGCCATACGTAGCTTTGAGGGCATTAGCCATCTTTTCATCTTTTCATTCTTTCATTTTTTCATTTCTTCACCTTTTCATTTTTTCACCCTTAATCGGCTAGGCATATCACTCCCCTAGTTTCTTGGAGAGGGGTTGGGAGTGAGGCTACTCATCAATATCAATGCCGACTGTGCATCAACAGTAACTTTTCCGCCTTTCATCGTGCACAGACCGTCGCCGTTCACCACGCCATCGCACACCACAGCGCGATAATCGCCCTGCGGAACATCCACCACTTGTGCCTCGCGGTTGGCGTTAAGCAGCACCACGATGTCTTTTGCGGCATCGCCACCAGCATGGTCTTTCAGGCGGTAGGCCACCACATTGGCAGGCGCTTTGATAAATTCGAGATGCTTACGAACCAACTCGGCGTTGCCCAAACGAAACGCGGGATGAGCCTTGCGCAAGGCAATAAGACCCTTGTAATAGGCAAACACCTGCGGATAACGTTCGAGATTGGTCCAGTTAAGTTCGTTAATGGAGTCGGGCGAACAAAAACTATTGTGCACACCCTTCTTGTCGCGCAGCATCTCTTCGCCACAAAGCATAAACGGAACGCCTTGCGAGGTGAGCACAAACGTTTGCGCCAGGAGGTCGAGCTTTATCAGTTCGGCAGTGGTTATGCCAGGTATCGAGTTGCGTATGCGGTCGGTTAGGCACATGTCGTCGTGACAGCTAACGTAACTTATCATCTGCGTTGGCTGGTTGGCCCACGGCTTTTTGCTGTAATTCACTTGGCTCATATCCACCTGCGGATGAGCGATAGCACCCACAATACCGAATTTCAAGCTCTCTTCGTTACCGTTAAGGGCGGCCAAGAAAGCAGGCTTGCGGTCGTCGGAGAATGGTCCGCGCAGTGCATCGCGCAGCTCATCGCTAAACGCTCCGATGCCTGGCATCTGCCCCACGTTGGCTTTCATGGCCAGTTTTTCTTGCGGATAGGCGCACGTGCCTGCACTCCACCCCTCACCATATATATATATGGAGGGGTCTATCTTTTGCATTTCGGCCTGAATACGGTTCATCGTTTCGATGTCGTGAACACCCATCAGGTCTACGCGGAACCCGTCGATGTGGTACTCCTTCGCCCAATGTTTCATCGACTCTATCATAAATTGGCGCATCAAAGGCTGCTCGCTGGCCGTTTCGTTGCCGCAACCCGACCCGTCGGAATACGTTCCATCGGCGCGTTTACGATAGAAGTAGTCGGGCCAGGTGCGCTGGAATGCACTGCCCGAAAGGTCGTAGGTGTGGTTGTAAACCACGTCGAGAATAACGCGGATGCCTGCTTTATGCAGTGCTTGCACCATCTGTTTAAACTCGCGTATGCGCACTTCGGGGCGATAAGGATCGGTGCTGTACGAACCCTCGGGCACGTTATAGTTCAGCGGATCGTAACCCCAATTATACTGCGGCTTATCCAAACGCGTTTCATCTATCGAGGCAAAGTCGAACGAAGGCAGAATATGCACGGCGTTAATGCCCAGTTGGCGCAGGTGGTTAATGGCCTTTTCTTCGGTTAAGGCCAAGAACTTGCCCTTGTTTTTGATGCCCGACGAGGGATGAACGGAAAAGTCGCGATGGTGAAGTTCGTAGATAATGAGGTCTGCAGGCGATGCCAACGGCGGTCGTTTGTCGGCCTTCCATCCCTCAGGATTTGTCTCATCGAGGTTTATAATGGCTCCTCGCCTACCGTTTACACCCACAGCCTTGGCAAAGATACCCGGCGTTTCGCCTCGGTTAAAGGCAGGAATGTCGAAGGTATAGAAACGGCCTTTGAGGTCGCCTTTGGCTGTAACGCTCCACATGTCTTTGCCTGCGGGTTTCATTCGCAAGGTTTGCAGCGGCTTTCCCCCCTGTCCTTCGGCATAAATTTTTACCAATACGCGCTTAGCATTCGCAGGTGCGTGAAGTTTAAACACCGTTTCGCGGGGCGAGTAAGTCATTTCATTCATGTCTTGCGCACGTACGCCAAGCCCTTGGGCGCAAACAAACAAGGCAGCCATGATAAATCCTTTTATGTTCATATCGTTGTTGTTATTGAGTTGATAAGTTAACAAGTTGACGAGTTAACGAGTTGACCAGTTCACAAGTTGACCAGTTGACGAGTTCACAAGTTCACGAGTTGGCAAGTGGACAAGTGGACCAGTTGACCAGTTGACGAGTTCACGAGTTCAAAAGTTGACCAGTTGACGAGTGGACAAGTTAACCAGTTGACGAGTTCACAAGTTGACGAGTGGACGAGTTGACAAGTGCACAAGTTGACGAGTGGCCAAGTTCATGAGTTGACAAGTTAACGAGTGGCCAAGTTGACAGATACGCGCAGCCATCTTTTCACCTTTTCACTCTTTCACCTTT
>NZ_KV815056.1:0-283 GCF_001814145.1 Prevotella sp. HMSC073D09
TGAGCGATTTTGTGCAGCAACAGAACTCCGTTTGCGACTTTGGCTCGTCTGACAGCTGGGTGGTTCTTTCACCTATTGAACAAAGCATCAAAAAGAAAATAGAAGCCGTTGGTACGCCATTGAGAGATTGGAATATAAACATCTATCGCGGTGTGCTGACAGGTTGCAATGAGGCCTTTATTATCAATACTGAAAAGCGTGATGAGATATTGGCAAATTGCCAAACTGATGACGAGCGGACAAGAACGGCTGAACTTATACGACCGATTCTTAGGGGCAGGGA
>NZ_KV815057.1:0-42046 GCF_001814145.1 Prevotella sp. HMSC073D09
GATTCCTAAGAGGGAATTAACTGAATTACCCTAACTAGCCTAAGACTTCCATCATTATTTTTAGATTGGTTAGTTGACATATTAACGAGTGGACAAACTTACAATAAAACTTGAAAGTCTACCACATTTGTTGGGGCAAGATGAGACAAGAAAAACGATTTTTGCCCATTAAAGAACAGCATGGGTAAAGTTTGCTCACAGCAAAACTATGCTATGTTGACGAAAGCACCGACAAGAGAATGTAACGTTTTGCGCACGAAATTTAACATTATGGCTGCAATTTTTCCAGCCAATCCTCTGCTCGCCCACATTTTTGCGAGTATTGCGCCAACTTGTTTGGGGCAAAACAAGGTGCGCATAGAGGTGGATAAATAACCATTGAACATTGTTTAAACATACAATTTGCGCACCATTAAGTGCCTTTTGCAGCATAATTTGGGGTAAAAAGCACCAAAACGCAGGGTAAAAAGCACCAAAACGCAATGCAAAATGCACCAAAACGCAATGCAAAAAGCACAAAAATGCAAGGTAAAATGCAGCAAACAGCAAGCCCGTTGCAAGAATATGCAGTGCATAAAAGGGCTTAAAAGCGTTTCGGGGGACTGAAATAGCGTGCAAAAAGGGGCAAAACAATGCTTTAACCACTGCCGTTTTGGTGCTAAATGCAGAAAAATCGGACGATAATTTTTGCGGTTGGACAACAATCTAGAAGGGTAAAATGATGCAAAACGCCCTTCAGGCTATCATTTTTTGACAGAAATTGGGGCGCGTAAGGTCACCAATGAGGGCTAAAAGCATGCTTTTAGCGGTGTTTTGACTCTAAAAAGGGATGGAAAGAAAAACGCGTTTTGTAAAACAAACAAAACATATTTAACACTTTAATACACGTATGAAGAAAACAATTTTAGTTGACCAGCGAACAACCTAACGACTTAACAACCCCGCTTTATAACCTTTTCAACCATGGCATCCACCTCGGTCATGGGCTCAAATCAAACATAAAAAACAAACTTATGCTCTTGTGGGACAAGATGATTTTGCGCAAGCGTATAATAGAATGTATCAACGAATTGTTGAAGAACATGGCCAACCTTATCCATTCACGCCATCGCTCCGTACATAACTTCCTCATGATTCTCTGTGCGGCGGCATTTGCAGCATACAGTCTCTTCGAGAAAAAGCCCAAGACACTGCCGTGCGCATTGAAAAGAGTAGGCAATTGGAGCTTTTCTAAACCAATTCTTCTCCCGAACTGGCATAAAATATTTTATTTATTTGACCAGGTGATTGTCAAAAAAGAACACAGGGCTGCTTATTTAAAGGATATCCCGCTATGTTTTTTGTGTTATTTAAGTTTTACCGGACAGCAATATTTTAAAATGAACAACTCGCCTTTGCGCCTAGCGCATTTTGTCAGGTCTGACGATGCAAAAATAGAGGGCTTTTAATGCAATTCCAAGAGACAGGGGTACAGTAGGAAGTATAGGGGAATGCAGTAAAATCAGAGACTATCTAAAAACGCTAAATACATTTTCAAAAAGCGAACCGTTCCAGGCGAAAGGGTTTTCGTTTCCAACCATCATTGACTACTTAAGAGATTACTTTTGTATCCTGACACAAGAAAAATCATTTGAGTCGCATTAAAGCCCCGTTTTTCTTCGTTTTATTCATTATAAGTTCATAACTTTGTAATCACTATCAAGACAAACAAACATTCGATGGGACAGAAGAAACAGCATAGCAAGCTCATCAAGGAACATTTGAGAAAGCGAGGCATAAACCAAACATAGCTTGCCAAAGAATCGGGTATGTGTTTCAGCACTACCAACACCACGTTAGCAACCGCTAACAACTCAATAAATCTACTATCTTCAAAATTGCCGATTTACTGGGTTTGTCACCAAAAGTGTTAGCAAAATAAGAAATCATGAATATAATAACAACATCGTCATTTTTTCCTGCTATCAGAAATACAGATTTGATAAAAGGTAAAACATATGTAGGCATAGACTTTGGTACATCAACTACGGTTGTCTCAATTGCTTCATACGACGAAGATAACAATTTGATCCATACAAACTCTCTGCGTTTGAAACAAAAGTTTCCAGATGGAACGATCTATTCATCTGAGATTGTTCCGTCTGTAATAGCATGGCTGAACAAACAAATTCTTGTAGGAGAAGGTGCATCTCAACTTAAATATCAATTGAAAAGCGGGAAAAACATTTGGTATTCGTTCAAAATGGAATTAGGCGAAGATTTAGGGGCTAAATATTACGAAAGTGAGCTTCGTGATATCCCGCCATTCAACATAAGAAATCCCAAGGATGCCGCTCGTGTTTTTTTTGCCTATCTTAAGTATTTGGTCACAGAGTATTGTCATAAACACAATTTAACTGAAGACATATCATATGCGGTTAGCATTCCTGCTTCTTTTGAAGCTAACCAGCGTAAAGACCTCCTTGACGTTCTGATGTCAAATGAGATGAAAGTTTCCAAGCAAGCTCTGATTGATGAGCCTAATGCTGCTTTTATTAGTTATGCTGTAACCCGCGCAACTGAGGGGCAACCACTGTTTGTAAATTCTGATTACAATCCTAAAATACTGGTCTTTGACTTTGGAGGTGGTACATGTGATATTTCCATTTTGGAAATAGGACAAAACGCAAATGGTTTTTTCTCAAAAAACATTGCTATATCAAAGTTTACCAAATTAGGAGGTGATGATATAGATAGGTATCTTACTTATCACTACTTAATGCCAAGATTCTTAAAAGCAAATGGTAAAAAGATGGAGCACTTCCGCACTAATGAAAAAAAGCAGATCGCTTCTGCTTTATATAAAGTAGCAGAACGCTTAAAAATTCTAATAAACAAATCACTTGCGACTCTAACAGACAATTTTGTTATGCCAGATCTAAAGCATAGCGATACCAAGACTTCGTTGGAGTCAGATGTGATAGTATTTACCAACAAGGGGGTTCTTAAACAAACTAGTTTCTACTTGACTAATAAAGAAATGACCGAAGCGATGACCTATTTCTTGAAGAAAGGTTATGGAAAAACTACTAGGATTAAAGGGGAAGATGAATATAATAGTATTTATTCTCCAATAGAAAGTGCAATTAAGAAGTCGAAAATTCGTAAAGAAGAAATAGATTATATTCTACTTATTGGAGGAAGCGCTCAAAGCCCTTATATTCAAGAGGAATTAAAAAATTATTTTGAAGATTCGGAAATATTGGTACCTTCGAATCTACAAACTCATGTTTCACAAGGAGCTGCCATACATAGTCTTTTATTCAATGGTATGAATAAATGCCTTATACAACCAATCTCTAGCGAGCCAATTTTTATCATTACAAAAGACGAGAAGCCTAAAGTTATTCTCCCCGCAGGAACCCAATTCCCTTGTGATACAATTATAATTGACGACCTTGTTACAAGTAGGGAAGGTCAGAAAATTATCGAATTGCCTATATGTGTTGGAGATGTAAGAAAACTTCTTTTCAATCTTAAAATCGAATCCCCACTTCCATCGGGATTCCCTGTTAACTGTCCTATTCAGCTTGCAGTCGAAGTAAATACGGACAAAATGTTTATTGCAAGAGCCACTTGTATGGGAGTTGTGTGCCATGTGGAGCCGTTAAGTCCATTTGCAAACAAAGAACTCAGTACGGAAGAACGTATGGCCCTAAAAGCAGAACGACAAGCTAATTTGGAAGCAGAATTGAACGGAGGTGTTCCTTCTAAGCAAACATTAATTGCTTTGAGATTAGCCTATAGCGAAGCTGGACATACATTCAAGGCAGCTGAAACATTTGAACTTCAGAACGAATTATATCCAGAAGCAAATATGTATAACAGCATAGCTGTACATTATAACAATGCAGGAGCTACAGACAAAGCCATTGAATTCTATGAAAAAGCATTAGAAGAAAATCCTAATCATAAGCATGCGAATGCAAATTTAGGTTCAACACTTCGGTATAGCAACCCTAAACGTGCAAAAGAATGCTTACAGAGAGCTCTCTCTATAGACCCAGATCATGATATTGCACTCATCGAGCTCGGAAGAATTCAGAAATCAGAGGGAGATATCACCAAAGCAATAGAAAAATTCCAAAAAGCCTATGACAAATACATACGCCAATGGAAAACCAATTCTTTGCCTTCATATGCTTATGGATGGTTTGCTTCTCTTGCAGAAGAACTAGGAGAGAAAGATTTTGCATATGAGATACGTTGCTCTACCCCAAAATCTGGGAGCGAATCATATTATAATCTAGAAAATCTTTCAAAAACAAAAACAAACATGTTAACAAAAGAATAGTTTATTATGCACATTCCTCCTTCTAACAAGTTAGACCCTCAACAGCAGGCTTTTCTTGATAAGGTTAATACCTTAATTGATAGTTCTAGCTCAAGTTTTCGCAACCAATGGATTCAAGGCTTTGCAGGGTCTGGAAAGTCCGTTTTACTCGCATATGCCGCCAAAACAATTCTAGCCAAAAAGCCAAATGCACGTATTTTAGTTATCGTATTTACTCAGTCCCTTGTAGAAATGTTCAAGGCAGACTTCAAAGAGATTGGCTTAGAAAAAAAAATAAGCATTGACACGTATTACGGATTCATGACGAGTAGAGCTCATTATGATTTCATTCTTTGTGATGAAGTTCAAGATTTGACTACACGTGTCATTCGTGAGATGAATGCCAGAAGTTCGAATATAATTGTAGCAGGTGATTCTAATCAATCTATATTTGAAAGAGACCCACGTTGGAGAGAAAATACTGTTACACCCTCTGAAATTAGCAGACTCATAAATGGAGATCAATATGAATTGGGAATTATACATAGACTTTCTCGTTCACTAATAGATGCTGTGCAACGTTTCTTACCTAGAATGAACATATTCTCTACAAAGAGAGATATGACAAAGGAAGATACACAAATTCGTCTTTGTGAAGCTCCCTCTGAAGCAAAGGAAGTAAAATACATTATGGAACAAGCAACAAAGGCAATTAATGTAGGAGATTCAACTGCCATCTTAATACCTACTGCTCAAAAAATCATACACTTTATCAATCAGGCACTTAGAGATGCAGGCAAATCAGAATGGGTTGAATCTACAAATAACTGGGGAAGAGTTGATTTTGGTTCCATGAATTCTCATTTACACAAAGAGGGACTTAAAATGCAATACGTAGGAAATGGATATGGTAGTTTTGACGAAAATGATCGTCGCATAATTGTTATGACATTCCATAGCGCAAAAGGTCTTGACTTCGAAAACGTTTTCATCCCTTTTGCAAATGCAAGTATGTATATCTGTCCTAACGACTCCCTTGCAAAAACGTTATTCATGGTAGCAATGACCCGTACAAGAAAGAATTTATACATCACTTATAATGGTTACCCAAGCAACTATCTTGACGCATTTAAATCAAACTGTTCGCAAATTGACATCACTTCTACAATACAAACACCACAAACCAGTGGTAATAACACTTGGGGCTTCTAATTATGAAAAATTATTTAGCAATTTTACGCAAGCTAGACTTTGTTGATTTGTTCAAATATGGACATTATTTTATAAATAATGCTGTTGAATTTGATGGAAATATTGCATCGCATAGTGATGATAATAAACTGTTTGACATGCTCACTTCTAGAATGAATATGTTTGAATATTCATTTGAATATCTCATAATTCATTTTTTAGCAGACGATCATGTCGAACAACCTATTTCCCTAACCATAGAAAACGTTTGTAATATTTATGCTTTTGACGAAGAAGCAAAAAAGGAGATGTCTATTTCTTTTGACCCTCGAATACAATTACATGTTTCACCATGGGCAGACAAATTCCTAAAGCTTCAGCAAAAAAATAGTATAATACAAAGCACTCGAGGGGTCAAAAATACTTGGACTATTTTTGGTTTGCCTGAGTCTGATTTATCAAAATGTGAAGTAATAATAACTCCTGATGTAGTGCAGGAGGCATTCCGTGAGCTATACGCTCATGAAAGACCTGTTGGTGAACAATCAATTTGGACATATCTTTTAAGATATGAAAGACATAGTTATTATCCTAAAGGAATGATTGGTTTTTTCTGTGATTTTATTCATGTCTTCTGTAATTACTCAAAAAAACAAGAACTCAGTGGGGAAGTTGCAGAAACAACAGAATTATATTCTCAATTTATGGCATGTAAGAAGCCACAATTTATACAACTACTAAAGATCGTTGAGTCCTCGAAATTATATCGGATGTCGGAACAAGCATCAGGATGTAGATTCGCAATCGCAGCTCCTTTATTCTTATACTTAAAATCTGAATTTGCGGGCGGAATGGTGCATAAGCCAAGTGCCAAGTTAATTAAGTATGCAAAAGAGATTGGTGGCTTTGAATGTTCTATCGCAATTTATCTCCTTGGCATTTCATTAGGTTATGATAAGACATATGATGTCTTCTACGAATCAGCAAAATTATCTTTCTTTAAAAAGTCGGATATTAGGGAAGTTTCTAACACAATTTATGGCGATTGGGAGAGTGTCGACTCTCACTTTAATGAACCGTCAGAGAATCCAAGATTAGAATCTTCAAACAACACAGAAAATGGTAATAAATCACAGGAAGATTGTAAGGCTATAGTAACTGCATCTACTGATGGGATAAATCCAGATGACCCATATATACAAAAAGAACCATTCCCCGTGGATAATACCAAAGAAGTTCTTCCCGAGCCTGTTTTATGGATGAAGAGGAAAGAAAAAAGAAAAAAAGCCGACATTCGTCCTGTTTTTAACCAAAGTGAACGCTCTAAGTTAGAAGGAATGGGATACAACCCTGTAACACGATTTGATACAACCGTTAAAGAAATTATAAAGTCTTATGGGTATGACCCGAAAGAAGAAAAAAAACGGTTGATGAAAAACAAAAAGATATAATAATGTTAATAATAAAGCAATATGACTGTTTTTAATTATCAGCAGAAAGTAGCCATGATGCGTATCTTATTAGATATTATCCATGCTGATGGACGCATTGATGCTCGTGAAGTTTTCTATTTCAATCAGCTTAAAGAAAAATTTGAAATATCAGAAGATTCCCGCAGGGATGTGGAAGAAAAAAACTCCCTGATGGCACTTGCACAAATCAAAATGTTTGATAATGAGCAAAAGGATTACTTTGCTGAACTGATGGCGAATATGATTGTTATTGACGAGGATATTGATGCTAATGAGGTACTAATATACGATGTAGTCCAAGAATTTGCTCACATAGACAAGAAATTTGACAAATAAAATATCAAATATCCCTTGAATTCCTCCCTTCTGTCGCAAATTTGATAGTAATAAACATATGGTAGGCTGGAGCAACCAGCCTACTTTAGTTGTTAAGAATTTATTGCTGTCCGGTAAAAGTAAATTGAAAGTCTGCAATCCGTTTGTCTAAGGCCAATACTGGCGTTTTTATATCTATGGGGCTTGAATTCCAGTTACAAATCGTAAGCACTATAAAATGCACTTGTTTTTTTATTAGATAATGGTTTAGTTTTGGAATTTAAGGTACAGAAATGTAGTATTAAAGGCAATTCTTCTTACACAGACTGGGAGAATAAAGTTTTACCAGACAGCAATATTAAGATTCATCTATATTTTTCAGTAGTATCAAGCTTTGTTCCACTCACAAGCGATGATTGGCACACAGCAATGGTCTTGATGCACTTGATGCAATAGAAAAGAAATATGCGTGCACAAAAAAACGCCCCTACCCTCACGGATAGAGACGTTTAATTTATAAGTCGATAACTGTTGTTTATTCAGCCTTTGCTTCTTCGGCAGCTTCTGCCTTGGGAGCCTCTTCAGCCTTAGGAGCTTCTTCGGCAACGGGTTGAGCAACTTCGGCAGCAGCGGTTTCGCCTTCGGCCTTGGTGCTCTTGCGGCTACGACGTGTTTTCTTAGCCTCTGCCTTAGGCGTCTTGGCCATGTTCTCGTCGAAGTCTACCAGTTCGATGAACGCTATTTCAGCGGCATCGCCCTTGCGGAAACCCAGTCGGATGACACGGGTATAGCCACCGGGACGGTCTCCCACCTTAGCAGCAACCACTTTGAACAGTTCGGTAACGGCATACTTGTTTTGCAAGTAGCGGAAAACCACACGACGCGAGTTGGTGGTATCTTCCTTTGAACGTGTGATAAGCGGTTCTACATATTTCTTCAAGGCTTTTGCCTTGGCGAGAGTCGTAGTGATTCTTTTGTGCATAATCAGCGAAATGGCCATGTTAGCAAGCATGGCATTGCGGTGAGGTGCAGTACGACCCAGGTGGTTGAATTTCTTATTATGTCTCATTTTTATTTTTCTTAAATAGCGGAGGGGGTAACAGCTGGTGGGCGAAGGCTATGCGCCCATCACCCACCGGTGCTGATATTTAGTCCCTGTCCAGTTTATACTTTGAAATGTCGGTTCCAAAAGACAGATTCAGACCCAAGAGCAAATCATCAAGCTCTGTGAGCGATTTCTTACCAAAGTTGCGGAACTTCAAGAGGTCGGTCTTGTTGTATTGCACAAGGTCGCCCAGTGTTTCCACATCGGCAGCTTTGAGACAGTTGAGGGCGCGAACGCTGAGGTTCATGTCCACAAGCTTGGTTTTAAGCAGCTGACGCATGTGCAGCACTTCCTCGTCAAACTCTTCGTTGGTGTCAACGTCTTGGTTCTCAACGGCGATTTTCTCGTCGGAGAAGAGCATAAAGTGATAGATGAGGATTTTAGCGGCCTCTTTCAGCGCGTCTTTGGGACTGATGGAGCCGTCCGTCGTCACGTCGATAACGAGCTTGTCGTAGTCGGTTTTTTGTTCAACACGATAAGGTTCAACCGAATAGCGTACGTTACGGATGGGGGTGTAAATGGAATCGATAGGAATTACATTCACATCGGTGCAGAACTCACGATTTTCGTCGGCAGGCACGTAGCCACGTCCTTTGTTAATGGTGAGATCAATCTGCAATGAAGCTTTGGCATCTAAATGACAAATCACCAAATCGGGGTTTAACACTTCAAATCCAGTCAGATACTTGCCAATGTCACCAGCTTTGAACTCGGTGGTGTTCTCAACCGTGATACTAACTTTCTCGTTCTCGAATTCTTCTACTACTTGCTTGAATCTTACTTGTTTCAAATTCAAGATAATGTTGGTCACATCTTCCTTAACACCAGGCACAGAAGAGAACTCGTGCTCAACACCGGCGATGCGCACGGTATTGATGGAGAAACCTTCTAGCGATGAAAGGAGAATGCGGCGGAGGGAGTTACCGATGGTAACGCCGAACCCAGGCTCAAGTGGACGAAATTCGAAACGACCGAATTTGTCGTTGGCCTCCAACATTACAACTTTATCAGGTTTTTGAAATGCTAATATCGCCATTAATTCAATGATTTATTTAGAGTACAACTCAACGATTAACTGTTCCTTAATGTTCTCAGGAATGTCGGCACGCTCGGGCTTGTGCAGGAACTTACCGCTCTTTGAGGCGTCGTCCCACTCAATCCAGGGGTACTTGCTGTGGTTGAAACCAGCCAAGGCAGCCTCGATAACTTCGAGCGACTTAGCTTTCTCGCGCACGCCGACAACTTGGCCGGCTTTCACTGAATAAGAAGGAATGTTTACTACCTTGCCGTCTACCACGATATGCTTGTGGCCAACGAGCTGGCGTGCGGCTGCACGGGTAGGAGCCAGACCAAGACGGAACACTACGTTATCCAGACGGCTTTCGAGGTTTTGCAACAGCACCTCGCCGGTGATGCCGCTAGCCTTAGCTGCCTTCTCGAACATGTTGCGGAACTGACGCTCCAACACGCCGTAAGTGTATTTAGCCTTTTGCTTCTCTGCCAACATGGCGCCGTACTCGGAAGTTTTCCTACGACGGTTGTTGCCATGCTGTCCAGGAGGGAAGTTTCTCTTGGACAAAACTTTGTCTGCGCCGAAGATGGGTTCACCAAAACGACGAGCAATTTTAGATTTCGGACCTATGTATCTAGCCATTGTTTATTTTATAACTTTTTTGTTTGTGTATCTTTGTTGCCTGCCACACTGGGTGCAAGCGTTGTGAAAAGTGCGTGTTATACGCGGCGACGCTTGGGAGGACGACATCCATTGTGGGGCAGCGGCGTAACGTCGATAATCTCGGTTACTTCGATACCTGCACCGTGCACGGCACGGATAGCGCTTTCGCGGCCGTTGCCGGGACCCTTAACGTAGGCTTTAACCTTACGGAGGCCGAGGTCGAATGCTACCTTGGCGCAATCTTCGGCTGCCATTTGGGCGGCATAGGGCGTGTTCTTCTTAGAACCACGGAACCCCATCTTACCAGCCGACGACCAAGAGATTACTTGACCTTCGCTGTTAGCCAAAGACACAATGATGTTATTGAATGAGCTATGAACATGAAGTTGTCCAAGAGCGTCTACCCTGACGTTTCTCTTCTTTGCTGCTATTTTCTTTGCCATAATTTCTTTTTAGTTTAAAAGTTTCAAGTTTCGAGTTTTAAGCATCGGGGCAAGCCCCGCCTTTCAACTTCCAACTAAATATTACTTAGTAGCCTTCTTCTTGTTAGCAACAGTCTTCTTCTTTCCCTTACGGGTGCGAGCATTGTTTTTGGTGCTCTGGCCGCGAACGGGAAGACCGTTACGATGACGTACGCCACGATAACAACCAATGTCCATGAGACGCTTGATGTTCAATTGAATCTCCGAACGGAGATCACCTTCTACTTTGAATTCAGCGCCGATAATTTCACGGATTTTGGCTGCCTGGTCGTCAGTCCACTCGCTGACTTTCAGGTCACGGTTCACACCAGCCTTGTCCAATATCTTTGCTGAACTACTTCGACCTATACCGTAGATATAAGTCAATGCGATTTCGCCACGCTTGTTTTGGGGCAAATCTACTCCAACAATTCTTATTGCCATTTGTTAATGATAAATGATTTGATAATGATTAAACGTTTAACCCTGACGCGTCTTGTACTTAGGGTTCTTCTTGTTGATAACGAACAAGCGACCTTTACGACGAACAATCTTGCAGTCGGGTGTACGTTTCTTCAACGATGCTCTTGTCTTCATATTCTAAATTGAATTATTTGTATCTAAACACAATCCTACCCTTGGTAAGGTCGTAGGGGCTCATCTCCACCTTTACCTTATCGCCAGGCAGTATCTTGATGTAGTGCATCCTCATCTTTCCTGATATGTGCGCCGTTATGGGGCAACCATTCTCAAGCTCTACGCGAAACATCGCGTTAGACAATGCTTCTACAATTGTTCCATCTTGTTCAATAGCAGATTGTTTTGCCATAAATTAACTCTTTGCTTTATCTGTAAGTTCTTTTCTCGTTTCTCGAACGGTTAGTTTCTGCGCAACGGCTATGGTTCAAGCAAGCTTGACATTTACCTTTCGGCATAACAAAGACGTCTGGGTGTTAGCTAACAAGTTAAAGGATTAACGAGTTAACAACATTCTCTGCCAGTCTTCGTTGTTAGCCATTTGGCTGAACTAAACGTTCTATTTCTTTGAATGATGATAAAATCTCGGCCTTGCCTTTCCTGATGGCGATGGTGTGCTCGTAATGAGCAGCCCAACTGCCGTCGACGGTGCGGATAGACCATTTGTCGGGTAAGAGCCCTATGCGACGATCGCCCATCGTAACCATCGGCTCGATGGCGATACACATGCCTTCTTTAAGCATCATGCCGCTTCCGCGACTGCCATAATTGGGCACTTTGGGTTCTTCGTGCATTTCGCGGCCGATGCCGTGGCCGGTTAGTTCGCGCACAATGCCATACCCGTGGCTCTCGCAAAACGATTGCACGGCATGGCCTATGTCGCCAAGATGGTTGCCGGCAACGGCAGCCTCGATGGCAAGATACAGCGACTTTCGTGTCACAGAGAGGAAATCTCTGACATTTTGTGCCACTTCTCCGACACAAAACGTGTAACAACTGTCACCGTTATACCCCGCAAGAAGTGTGCCACAATCGACAGAAATAATGTCTCCGTCTTTCAACACGGTCTTTTCGCTAGGTACGCCGTGCACTACAACCTCGTTAACCGAGGTGCAGATGCTCGCGGGGAAAGGCCCTCCAAAAGGATTGGGAAAGTTCTTGAACGTGGGGATGGCCCCATGATCGCGGATGAACTCGTCCGCTATCTTGTCCAATTGGAGGGTCGTTACACCCGGAACAATATGTTTAGCCAATTCTGCCAAGGTTTTACCAACAAGTTGGTTGGCCTGGCGCATCAGCTGGATTTCATCTTCAGTCTTGAGATAAACCTTCATTTGCGAAGTTCACAAGGCAAATCAATAAGCCGAAGGCACGCCTGCGGCGTTACGAGTATGGCCCGAATTGAGCAAACCATCGTAATGGCGCATCATGAGATAGCTCTCTATCTGCTGCAAGGTGTCGATAACCACACCCACGAGAATGAGCAACGAAGTTCCGCCGAAGAATTGCGAGAAACCTTGTTGCACGTTGAGCAATCCGGCCAACGCGGGCATCACGGCGATGAACGCGATAAACAGAGAACCGGGAAGAGTGAGGCGCGACATCACCGTGTCGATATAGTCGGCCGTGTCTTTTCCTGGCTTAATGCCTGGAATGAAACCGTTGTTGCGTTTCATGTCTTCAGCCATCTGAGTGGGGTTGAGCGTAATTGCCGTATAGAAATAGGTGAACGCGATGATGAGCGTCACATAAATGATGTTATACAGCAAAGAGCGGTTGTCCATCAGCGACTGTACCACATAGCTTGCATTCTCGGATTGATATCTCACGAGGGCCAAGGGAATGAACATCAAGGCCTGTGCAAAGATGATAGGCATAACGTTGGCAGCGAAAAGCTTGAGGGGCACATACTGACGTGCGCCGCCGTATTGCTTATTGCCAACTACGCGCTTGGCATATTGCACGGGAACCTTACGTGTGCTTTGTACCAAAAGGATTGCGGCACAAACGATGGCATAGAGAACGAGTATCTCGACGATGAACATGACAAGACCGCCACCTGCGATTGCTTCCAGGCGCGAACCCGCTTCCTGGATGAAAGCCTGTGGCAAGCGGGCGATGATGCCAACCATAATAATCAATGAGATACCGTTTCCTACTCCCTTGTCGGTGATACGCTCGCCCAACCAAAGAACGAACATACTACCTGCTGCAAGTATGATGGTGGCAGGAATCATAAACACCGACCATGAGATGCCAGAAGCCAAGGCACCCTCGGCCTGCATCTTTAGGTTGATAAGGTACGACGGTGCCTGAAACAGTAGGATAACTACCGTCAGGGCACGCGTGTACCAGTTTATTTTCTTCCGTCCACTCTCGCCCTCACGCTGCATCTTCTGGAAATATGGCACTGCCACGGCCAAAATCTGCATCACGATGGAGGCTGAGATGTAAGGCATGATTCCCAACGCGAAGATAGAGGCGTTGGAGAATGCACCACCGGAAAACATATCCAAAAGCGACATCAAGCCACCAGAGGTCTGCTTTTGTAGTGTGTCGAGCTGGGACGGGTTGATACCGGGAAGTACTACAAACGATCCAAAACGATAAATAGCTACAAATAGAATGGTAATGAGGAGACGCTGACGCAAGTCCTCAACTTTCCAACAGTTCTTTAGTGCCTCGATAAACTTTTTCATTGTCTTAGATTAAAGTAGTGTTACCTCCTGCTGCCTTGATAGCTTCTTCGGCAGACTTGGAGAATGCGTTAGCTTCAACAGTTAGGGCGGCCTTGATTTCGCCGTTGCCAAGAACCTTCACGAGCGACTTGCCATTGAACAGGCCAGCCTCTTTGAGTTCGGCAACACCGATTTTGGTCAGCCCCTTCTTCTCGGCCAAAGCCTGAAGTGTTGAAAGGTTAACGGGGAAATACTCCTTGTGATTGATGTTCTTGAAACCCGACTTCGGCACGCGGCGTTGCAACGGCATCTGTCCACCTTCAAAACCAATCTTCCTCTTATAACCGGAGCGCGACTTGGCACCCTTGTGTCCACGGGTAGACGTTCCGCCCAAGCCCGAACCTGGGCCGCGACCGATACGACGACGTGAATGAGTGGAACCAGCAGCCGGTTTCAAATTATGTAATTTCATAAATGTGCTAATTTGACTAAGTTTGTTATTCAACTACGGTTACCAGATGGTGAACCTTTCTAATCATACCGCGGATGCTGGGAGTGTCTTCCACTTCAACAACCTGAGAAATCTTGCGAAGTCCCAGACACTGGAGCGTACGCTTCTGGTCGATGGGGTAACCAATCTTACTCTTTACTTGTTTGATTTTAATCGTTGCCATGATGTTGCTCCTTATCCGTTAAAAACTTTGTCCATACTGATACCACGAACACCAGCGATGGTATAGGCGTCGCGCATGAGGCTGAGTGCCTCGATGGTGGCCTTCACCAGGTTGTGGGGGTTGGAAGAACCCTTCGACTTGGCAATCACGTCGGTGATGCCACAGCTCTCGAGCACGGCACGCATAGCACCACCAGCCTTCAAACCGGTACCGGCAGCAGCTGGTTTAAGCAATACCTGTGCTCCACCGTACGAAGTCTCCACTTCGTGGGGAACAGTGCCTTTGAGTACGGGAACCTTAACCAAGTTTTTCTTTGCAGACTCAACGCCCTTGGCGATAGCCGTTGTTACTTCGCCGGCCTTACCCAGACCGTAACCGATAACGCCATTGCCATCACCCACAACGACAATAGCAGCGAACGTAAAGGTACGACCACCCTTTGTTACCTTGGTAACACGGTTGATGGCAACCAAGCGGTCTTTCAATTCTGCGTCACTATTCACTCTTACTTTATTCATTGCCATAATCGTTTAAAAATTAAGTCCACCTTTGCGGGCTGCATCAGCCAATTCTTTCACACGGCCGTGATAGAGGTAGCCGTTACGGTCGAATACAACGGCGGTGATGCCAACAGCCTGTGCCTTTTGGGCAACAAGTTCGCCAACCTTCTGTGCCTGTTCTTTCTTAGGCATGGCTTCCATGCCCAGCGAAGAGGCAGAGGCAAGGGTGGTGCCGGTGATGTCGTTGATAATCTGAACGTAAATCTGCTTGTTCGAACGGAACACGCTCATGCGGGGACGCTCGGCAGTGCCGTTAACGCTCTTGCGAATTCTATATTTGATTTTAATTCGTCTTTCTACTTTCTTTGTTGTCATAATCGTCTAAATTTAAAGTTACTTAGCTGAGGCCGTCTTACCAGACTTCCTGCGAATAACCTCACCCTTGAACAAGATACCTTTACCCTTATAAGGTTCAGGCTTGCGGAAAGAACGAATTTTAGCGCAGATGAGACCCAGCAACTGCTTGTCGCAAGACTCCAAAATCAACAAGGGGTTTTGGTTTCTTTCCGACTTGGTTTCTACCTTCACTTCGGCAGGGAGCTGAATGAAGATGGGGTGCGTGTAACCCAAGGAGAACTCGATGAGGTTGCCTTGGTTGGATACGCGATAACCTACGCCGACAAGTTCCAACACCTTGGTGTAACCTTCGCTTACGCCAACAACCATGTTGTGAACCAACGAACGATACAAGCCGTGGAATGCTTGCTTCTGCTTAATGTTTACGGGGCTGTTTTCATCTACTTCGAAGACAATCTGACCATCTTCAATGTTCACCTTGATGGAAGAGTCGACATGTTGCGACAACTCGCCCTTGGGACCTTTAACGGTAACTACGCCGTTGGCCTGAGTAACGGTAACACCCGCGGGGATGCTGATTGGCAATTTACCTATTCTTGACATACTTATACCCTCCTTATTAATAAACGTAGCAAAGCACCTCGCCACCAATCTTCAAGGCGGCAGCCTCTTTGTTAGTCATTACACCTTGGGATGTAGATAAGATGGCGATACCTAATCCGTTAATTACTCTCGGCATGTCTTTATAGCCGGTGTACTGGCGCAAACCGGGAGTAGAGACACGTTTCAGACTCGTGATGGCGTTGGCCTTCGTCACGGGGTCGTACTTCAAGGCAACCTTGATTGAACCTTGGGGGCCGTCTTCCACGAACTTGTAGTTCAGGATATAACCCTTTTCGAAGAGAATCTTGGTGATCTCTTTCTTCAAATTAGACGCAGGAACTTCAACCACGCGATGGTGCGCCATGATTGCGTTCCTAAGTCTGGTCAGATAATCTGCTATTGGATCTGTCATATTATAAAATGTTTAATTGATCGGGACTTTCCCGACAATATTAAATAATTTCTTGTTTGCAGATGGAAGGTTAGGATTAGCGACAAACCATCGGCCACATGGGACAACGCCCCGCCACTAATCGAAAACTTTCATCTTGCTCCGTGATTACCAACTTGCTTTCTTCACACCGGGGATAAGTCCGGCCGAAGCCATCTCGCGGAACTGGATACGCGACAGACCGAACTGGCGGATATAGCCTTTGGGGCGGCCAGTAATCTTGCAGCGATTGTGCAGGCGGATGGGGTTAGCGTTCTTGGGAATCGACTGCAACTTGCGAGCTGCCTCGTAAGCTTCGGCGTAATCCTCAGAAGTAGCGATAATCTTTTTCAGAGCAGCACGCTTCTCGGCGTAACGGGCAACGAGTTTGGCACGTTTCACCTCGCGGGCTTTCATTGATTCTTTTGCCATATTGCTTAATCGTTTTTAGCGTTCTTGAAAGGAAGGCCGAATGCCTTCAACAAAGCGTATCCCTCTTCGTCGGTGTTGGCAGTGGTAACGAACGTGATGTTCATACCCTGAATGCGGTCGATGCCGTCGATGTTAATCTCAGGGAAGATAATCTGTTCGGCAATACCAAGCGTATAGTTGCCACGACCGTCGAACTTGCTCTCGATACCCTTGAAGTCGCGGATACGGGGCAGCGACACGCGGATGAGTTTCTCTAAGAACTCGTACATCCTCTCGCGACGAAGGGTAACCATCACACCGATGGGCATCTTCTTACGGAGTTTGAAGTTGGCGATGTCTTTCTTCGAATACGTTGCAACAGCCTTCTGACCCGTGATGGCGGTAATCTCGTTGATGGCCACCTCGATAATCTTCTTGTCTTGCGTAGCATCGCCCAAGCCTTGGTTGATGACGATTTTCTTCAAGACAGGAACCTGCATGGAAGAAGAATAGTTGAACTGCTTTTGCAATGCCGGGGCGATAGTCTCGGCGTAAACCTTCTTTAATTGTGCTGTATTCATTATTAAATCACCTCCCCGCTTTTCTTGGCGACACGCACTTTCTTGCCGTCGTCGGTTTTCTTCATTCCTACGCGAGTAGCCTTGCCACTCTTAGGGTCAATCAAACTCAAATTCGAGACGTGGATGGGTGCTTCCTGCTTAACGATACCACCTTGGGGGTTCTTTGCAGAAGGCTTCATGCTCTTGGAGACCATGTTCACGCCTTCAACGAGGGCGCGCTGCTTATCCACCAAGACTTTGAGCACCTTACCCTTCCGGCCCTTGTCGTCTCCGGCCAGAACGATAACCTCGTCACCTTTTCTAATATGTAACTTACTCATTACTTTCTGTTTATTAAATATTAAAGAACCTCAGGGGCCAAAGAAACCACCTTCATGTTAACGGCGCGAAGCTCGCGAGCAACGGGGCCGAAGATACGGCTACCACGAATTTCGCCGGCGTTGTTGAGCAACACACAGGCGTTGTCGTCGAAACGAATGTAAGAACCGTCTGCACGACGAATCTCTTTCTTCGTACGAACAATCAGGGCCTTTGATACCGCACCTTTCTTCAAATCACTTGAAGGGATAACGTTCTTGACAGAAACGACAATCACGTCGCCCACGCTAGCGTAACGGCGGCGGGTTCCACCCAATACGCGAATGCAAAGAGCCTCGCGCGCACCGCTGTTATCACATACTGTAAGTCTTGATTCTGCTTGTATCATAATTACTTAGCCTTTTCAATTATTTGAACTAATCTCCATCGCTTCGTTTTGCTCAAAGGACGGGTTTCCATGATAAGAACCGTGTCGCCGATGTTGGCTTCGTTCTTCTCGTCATGAACATGGTACTTCTTCGTTTTCTGAACGAACTTACCATATATCGGGTGTTTCTCTTTGAACTTAGCTGCAATAACAATGGTTTTATCCATCTTGTTGCTCAAGACAACACCCTGTCTTACTTTTCTTAAATTTCTTGTTTCCATCTGTGGACCATTATTATTTGTTAAGTTCTCTCTGACGAAGTTCCGTCTTCATGCGAGCGATGTCGCGACGAGCGCTCTTGATCTGCGATGGATTTTCAAGCGGGGTGATGTTATGGTTGAGCTTCATCTGGTCGTAAGCTGCCACAGCATTCTCCAGCTTCTCGGCCAAGTCCTTGGTCTCGAGTTCTTTCAGTTCTTTCATCTTCATATCTTAAGCGTTTTTATCGTAATCACGTCTAACAACAAACTTGGTTTTAACGGGCAGTTTCTGTGCTGCAAGGCGCAAGGCCTCTTTGGCGATCTCGAAACTTACGCCTTCCACTTCGAAGAGGATGCGGCCGGGAGTGACGGGTGCCACCCATCCAGCGGGATCTCCCTTACCCTTACCCATACGCACGTCGGCGGGCTTGCGAGTGATGGGTTTGTCGGGGAAGATGCGAATCCAAACCTGGCCTTCGCGTTGCATATATCTGTTCACGGCCACACGTGCTGCTTCAATCTGGCGGCTGTCTATCCATTTGGCCTCAAGGGTCTTGATGCCGAACGAGCCGAACGCCAATTGCGTACCACGGCTGGCATTGCCTTTGTTGCCGCGGCCGTCTTGTGGTCTTCTATATCTTACTCTTTTGGGCTGTAACATAATAACTTCTTACTTTTAGCGGTTATTGTTTCTCTTACGATTACCGCGGCCCGAACGGCCACCAGCGTTATTAGAACGGCCACCACTCTGCTTGTCCTGAGTAAAGTTAGGCGTGAGATCGCGGTCGCCGTAAACTTCGCCACGGCAAATCCACACCTTAATACCCAGAAGACCAACCTTGGTCAGCGCCTCTGCTTGGCAGTAATCGATGTCTGCACGGAAAGTATGGAGCGGCGTACGGCCTTCCTTGTACATTTCCTTACGGGCCATTTCGGCACCGTTGAGACGTCCTGTGATTTGAACTTTGATACCCTCGGCACCAGCACGCATCGTGTTTTGAACGGCCATCTTGATAGCACGGCGGTAAGCAATCTTACCCTCTACCTGGCGAGCGATGTTGTTCGCAACAATTGTGGCGTCTAGATCAGGTCTCTTCACCTCGAAGATATTGATCTGGATATCCTTCTTATAGAGTTTCTTAAGCTCTTCCTTGAGCTTATCAACGTCTTGTCCACCTTTACCAATGACGATACCGGGGCGGGCTGTGCAAATGGTGATGGTAACCAGCTTCAGCGTACGCTCGATGACGATGCGCGAAACGTTGGCCTTAGCCAAGCGCTCGTTGAGATACTTACGTATCTTCATGTCCTCAACGATGTTGTCGCCGAAGTTCTTTCCACCAAACCAATTTGAATCCCAACCACGGATAATACCTAGACGGTTGCTTATCGGATTAACTTTCTGTCCCATTATCTATTTATTTTTCGTCGTTAGTTTTGGCGTCAACAAACAAAGTAACGTGGTTCGAACGCTTGCGGATGCGATAACCGCGCCCTTGGGGGGCTGGTCTCATGCGCTTCATCGTCACGCCCTCGTCAACAAACACCTTGCTTATGTAAAGTTCTCCTTCGTCAGCCTTGCGGTCGTTTTTCGTTTCCCAGTTAGCCACAGCCGAACGCAACAGTTTCTCTACGTCGGCAGCTGCCTGCTTCTTGGAAAACCTGAGCACGCCCAGAGCACGGTTAACCTCCATTCCGCGTATCATGTCTACAACGTAGCGCATCTTACGTGGGGAAGAAGGAACGCCTTTGAGCTTGGCAAAATACAAATTTTTACGGGCCTCCTTCATCTTTTCGGCCGCTATATGTTTTCTTGCTCCCATTATTATTCCTATAATTTAAATGGTTGTCCCTTTACTTTCTGTTACCAGAGTGGCCGCCAAAACGACGCGTGGGAGAAAACTCGCCCAGCTTATGGCCAACCATGTTCTCGGTAATGTAGACAGGGATGAATTTGTTTCCGTTATGAACTGCCACCGTATGACCCACGAAGTCGGGGGAAATCATCGATGCCCTAGCCCATGTCTTAACGACACTCTTCTTGCCACTTTCGTTCATGGCGAGAATTTTCTTCTCGAGTGATACGTTGATATATGGTCCTTTTTTTAATGAACGACTCATAATTTACTCTTTAATTATTTTTTAGCTCTTTCAATGATATACTTGTTAGACTGCTTTTTGGGTGCGCGTGTCTTCAGACCCTTAGCATACAAGCCCTTGCGCGAGCGTGGGTGTCCACCACTCTGACGGCCTTCGCCACCACCCATGGGGTGATCTACAGGGTTCATAACAACACCACGGTTGTGAGGACGACGACCCAACCAGCGAGAACGGCCTGCCTTACCAGACTGTTCCAAGGCGTGGTCAGAGTTGCCTACACTACCCACGGTAGCCTTACAAGCGGAGAGAACCTTGCGGGTCTCGCCTGAAGGAAGCTTAATAACACAATAACTGCCCTCACGAGAAGTCAACTGAGCAAAATTACCAGCCGAACGAACCAATAGAGCTCCTTGTCCGGGGCGCAATTCAATGTTGTGAATTACGGTACCTACGGGAATGTTTGCCAAGGGGATGGCGTTTCCAATCTCAGGAGCCGCCTCCGCACCCGACAACAACGTGGAGCCCACTTGCAGTCCATTGGGAGCAATAATGTAACGTTTTTCGCCGTCAGCATAATACAACAAGGCGATACGAGCCGAACGGTTCGGATCGTATTCGATTGTCTTAACTACGGCGGGAACACCATCTTTCTCTCGCTTAAAGTCGATTACACGATACTTCTTCTTATGGCCGCCGCCCATGTAGCGAACGGTCATCTTACCGGTGTTGTTTCGACCACCGGTTGAGCGTTTTCCGTAAACGAGAGACTTCTCTGGCACGGATGCAGTAATCTCCTCGAACGTGCCAATAATCTTGTGTCTTTGTCCCGGGGTTACCGGTTTAAACTTACGTACTGCCATTTCTTATTTTAAATATTGCTGTAAAAATCAATTTCGTCGCCAGCCTTCAAGGTGACGATAGCCTTCTTGTAAGCGCTCTTCTGTCCTCTCACGAGGCCGGCACGCGTATAACGGCTCGAACGCTTGCCTGCATAACGCATGGTGTTTACGTCCAACACCGTAACATTATACAAGTTCTCGATTTCGCTCTTAATCTGCAGCTTGTTGGCTTCGGGGCGAACGATGAAACCATAGCGTGGCGTAGCAGCCTTGGTTCTAACTTCACCTTTTACCTTATAGCTTTTATCGCGAGAAGACTTTTCTGTAATTGCCGTCATCTTCTCGGTGACGATAGGTTTTATGATAAATCCCATTTTCTTTTGTCTCCTTTTACTTGTTTAAGATTCCGTCGATAGCCTCCAACGATTTCTCAGTAATAACAAGCACGTCGGCGTTCAACACCTTGTAGGCGTTGAGGGCGCTGGCGGTCATCACTTCGGAACGTTGCAAATTACGAGCCGACAAATATACATTTTTATTCACATTTGGCAAAAGAAGCAAAGACTTACGCTCTCCCAATTGGAGATTTTTAACTATATTTACGTATTCTTTTGTCTTTGGAGCTACCATTTCGAAGTCTTCTACCACGATGATGGCATTTTCCTTTGCCTTGTAGCTCAGGGCCGACTTACGGGCCAGAACCTTCACCTTCTTATTGAGCTTAAAGCTGTAATCACGAGGCTTGGGGCCAAACACGCGAGCACCGCCAACTAGAACGGGCGAGTTGATGTCGCCTCGGCGTGCGCCGCCACCGCCTTTTTGGCGGCCGAGCTTGCGGGTCGAACCGCTCATCTCACTCCTTTCCTTCGTTTTGGCTGTGCCTTGGCGTTGGTTAGCGAGATACTGCTTCACGTCTAGATAAAGAACGTGGTCGTTGGGCTCGATGCCGAAAATCGCGTCGTTGAGCACAACTTTCCTTCCGGTCTCCTGACCGTTGATATTCAATACGCTAACTTCCATTATTTCTTAATTAAAAGGGTTGAACCATTGCATCCGGCAACACTACCTTTCACAAGGATGAGGTTGTGTTCAGGAATTACCTTTAACACTTTAAGGTTCTGAGTCGTTACTCTGTCACCTCCCATTTGGCCGCCCATGCGCATGCCCTTGAACACCTTTGCAGGGTAAGAACAAGCACCGATTGAACCCGGTTTGCGGGCGCGGTCGTCCTGTCCGTGAGTGGTTTGTCCCACACCACCGAAACCATGACGCTTAACAACTCCTTGGAAACCCTTACCTTTCGAGGTTCCTACTACGTCTACAAACTCGGCACCTTCGAAAAGGTCCACCGTGATGGTGTCACCCAAGTTGTATTCCGTATCAAACTTGAACTCGGCCAAGTGCTTCTTCGGTGTCGTTCCTGCCTTTTCAAAGATACCGGCCATTGCTTTGGTGGTGCGGTTTTTCTTTGCCTCGCCGTAAGCCAACTGAACAGCCTTGTAGCCGTCGGTCTCTACGGTCTTAACCTGGGTAACAACACAAGGACCAGCTTCGATAACAGTGCACGGTACATTCTTACCGTCGGCACTGAAAACGGATGTCATTCCGATTTTTCTTCCAATTAATCCTGGCATTTCAATAATATATTAATAAAATAAATAGTTTAAACGTTTATAAGCTGTAAGGTTTATCAAGCTTGCTGCGCGTCTGCACCGTTAAGTGTAAATGCCTACACGCCTGCTTTGCTCTCATAAGCCATTCACTACACCTTGATTTCTACTTCCACACCACTGGGCAATTCTAGCTTCATCAGTGCATCTACGGTCTTAGCCGTCGAGCTGTAAATGTCGATAAGACGCTTGAAGTTCTGCAACTGGAATTGTTCGCGGCTCTTCTTGTTAACGAAGGTGCTTCGGTTAACGGTGAAGATGCGCTTGTGTGTAGGCAAGGGGATGGGTCCGCTTACGATTGCACCTGTGGCCTTAACAGCCTTTACGATTTTCTCTGCTGACTTGTCCACCAACTTGTGGTCGTAACTCTTCAGCTTAATTCTAATTTTCTGACTCATGTCGATTAAGTTGTTTTTAAATGATTATTATGTAGAGGAACGAAGTACGCCGGTTAAGAGTCATTCGCTAACCAACGCTCCGTCCCTCCGTTCTTACGATGTTGTTACACCAAGTCGGTGCGTCCCTTTACTTCTTCAAGCACTGCCTTAGCAATCGAGCTAGACAGCGGTGCATGGTGGTCGTACTCCATCGAGCTCGTTGCACGGCCCGATGTGATGGTACGCAGAGCAGTAACATAGCCGAACATCTCTGCCAATGGCACTTGTGCCTTCACGATGCGCGCACCGCTACGAGCCTCGTCCATGCCTTCCACTTGGCCACGGCGTTTGTTCAAGTCGCCGATAACGTCACCCATGTTCTCTTCGGGCGTTACCACTTCAACCTTCATGATAGGCTCCATCAGCACAGGACCTGCCTTGGGGCAAGCGTTGCGATAAGCGTTGATGGCTGCCAATTCGAACGAAAGTTGGTCAGAGTCTACGGGGTGGAACGAACCGTCGGTCAGCGTTACCTTCAAGTTCTCCATCGGATATCCGCCAAGCACGCCGTTCTTCATGGCACTCTCGAATCCCTTCTGTACCGAGGGGATGAATTCCTTGGGAACGTTTCCGCCCTTCACCTCGTTGATGAATTGGAAGTTGCCCTCCTTATAGTCTTCGTCCTTAGGCCCAACGGTAACGATGATGTCGGCAAACTTACCACGACCACCACTCTGTTTCTTATATACTTCGCGAAGTGTAACGTCCTTGGTGATAGCCTCCTTGTAGTTAACCTGGGGCTTACCTTGGTTACATTCCACCTTAAATTCGCGTTTCAAACGGTCGATGATGATGTCCAAGTGCAACTCACCCATACCCGAGATAATGGTCTGACCACTCTGCTCGTCGGTACGAACGGTAAAAGTGGGGTCCTCTTCGGCCAGCTTAGCCAAACCGTTGTCAAGCTTGGCAATGTCTGCCTGGCTCTTAGGTTCAACGGCGATAGAGATAACCGTATCGGGGAAGGTCATCGATTCGAGCACGATAGGCGCGTTCTCGTCGCAAAGCGTGTCGCCTGTGCGAATATCTTTGAAACCTACACCAGCACCAATATCACCAGCGTCGATGCTCTCCATCGGGATTTCCTTGTTAGAGTTCATCTGGAACAAGCGGCTGATACGCTCTTTCTTACCCGAACGGGCATTGTAAACATACGAACCGGCCTGAACCTTACCCGAATAAACGCGGAAGAACACCAAACGGCCCATGAAGGGGTCGGTAGCAATCTTAAACGCCAACGCAGAAGTGGGTGCGTCTTCGCTAGGCTTACGCTCTTCCTCCTGGTCGGTGTTGGGGTTAACGCCAACGATGGCCACCGTATCTAGCGGCGAAGGCAAAAATGCGCAAACATAATCCAAAAGGGGCTGCACACCTTTATTCTTATACGAGGAACCCAACACCATAGGCGTAAGTTCCATTGCGATGGTTGCCTTGCGGATTGCGGCAATCAGCTCTTCCTCCGTAGGCTCCACGCCTTCGAGGTACTTCTCCATCAGGGCATCGTCGAAGTTGGCGGCATTCTCCACCATCTTGTCGTGCCATTCCTTGGCCTCGTCAAGCAAGTCGGCGGGAATGTCCTCGATGCTGTATTCGGCGCCCATCGTCTCGTCGTGCCACAGGATGGCCTTCATCTTGATAAGGTCTACAACGCCTTTGAAGTTTTCCTCGGCGCCGATAGGTATCTGTACGGGGCAAGGGTTTGCGCCCAAAATGTCCTTCATCTGCTGAACCGTTTCGAAGAAGTCGGCACCCGAACGGTCCATCTTGTTCACGTAGCCAATACGTGGAACGTTATACTTGTCGGCTTGGCGCCATACGGTTTCCGATTGGGGCTGAACGCCGTCGGCAGCCGAATAGGTAGCCACAGCACCGTCGAGAACGCGCAGCGAGCGTTCCACCTCGGCGGTAAAGTCAACGTGACCCGGAGTGTCGATGAGGTTAATCTTAAACGACTTCCCGTCATAGTTCCAGTTACACGTCGTAGCGGCAGAAGTAATGGTTATACCACGCTCCTGCTCTTGGGCCATCCAGTCCATCGTGGCGGCACCGTCGTGCACCTCACCTATCTTGTGGGTCTTACCCGTATAGAAAAGGATACGTTCAGAAGTTGTGGTCTTACCGGCATCAATGTGAGCCATGATACCGATGTTACGAGTCAAATGTAAATCGCGATTTGCCATTGTCTTTTGTATACCTATTTATATATTAGAATCTGAAATGTGCGAATGCGCGGTTTGCCTCTGCCATGCGGTGCATGTCTTCTTTACGCTTGTAAGCGCCGCCTTGGTTGTTAAAGGCGTCCATAATCTCGGCAGCCAATTTGTCGGCCATGGTCTTGCCGCCACGTTTGCGGGCGTAAGAAATCATGTTCTTCATCGAGATACTTTCCTTGCGCTCTGCACGTATTTCGGTAGGAACTTGGAACGTGGCACCACCAATACGGCGGCTCTTCACCTCCACTTGAGGTGTGATGTTGTCCAAGGCCGTCTTCCAGATTTCGAGGGGCGACTTCTCTTCCTTCTCCATCTTTGCCTTTACGGTATCAAGGGCGTTGTAGAAAATTTCGTACGAGGCATTCTTCTTACCATCGTACATCAGGTGATTAACGAACTTAGAGACCTTTTGGTCGTTGTACACGGGATCGGGAAGGATCACGCGTTTCTTTGGTTTTGCTTTTCTCATTTTTGTTTTGAAAAAAAATAATTCTGCATGGGGTTGTCACTTGTTCTTCAACTTCCGCACCCGGATGTTTACTCAACCTTTTAGGCGTGTTACAAAACTTATCAAAACCCGCCTCAAACAATTCACCAGCAAAACGGTTTATACTTTCTTGGTGCCTTTATCGTCTGCACCACGACGTTTCTGTTCACTTGTCTTTTTCTGAATAAGCTTTTAAGTTTGCAAACCCCGGCAAACACCTCTCGCCTAGCCCCGAAGTCCTTGCTACCGCAAGCCTTACCGGCGTATGAGTTCACGAACTTAAAAACTTATTGCGGCGCGCATGTTATTTCTTAGCGGCCTTAGGACGTTTTGCGCCATACTTCGAACGGCGCTGCGTGCGGTTGGCTACACCTGCGGTATCAAGCGTACCGCGAACAATGTGGTAACGAACACCAGGGAGGTCTTTAACACGACCGCCACGAACAAGCACGATGCTGTGCTCTTGCAGGTTGTGGCCTTCTCCGGGAATGTAAGAGTTAACCTCCTTTTGGTTTGTCAGACGCACACGGGCAACCTTACGCATTGCCGAGTTAGGCTTCTTAGGGGTTGTGGTGTAAACACGAACACAAACGCCACGGCGTTGCGGACACGAGTCCAACGCAGGCGACTTGCTCTTGTCCACAAGCACCTTTCTGCCTTTTCTTACTAGCTGTGAAATAGTAGGCATAATTTTACTTTTTAATTTTATATGTTATTTTCGTTATTATCAAGCGAATACAGAAACGGCACAATATGCCTTTTCGGGGTGCAAAGTTACTAACAATTCTCCTAACTACCTAACATACATCCCTTTCATTTCCGTCCACGATATAATATTTTGATTTATTTAAACATTATTAACATACAACACATCCCCCACCCCACATCATTCGCACGCCTTCGGTCGATAAAATCAACAAAAACGTCCTTGTTTAAACATCAACTGAGCGAAGACAGCTGCTTCTCCATAATCTAGCAAAAAATACAACACAACCCACATCCAAAAGATGGCAAAATCTGTAAGAACATGCAAGAGGGCGTATAGGTAAAATTGGTCTAACTCCAACCTAACATTTCAAGAAAATACTAACACCTCACGGCTAGGACATTTACCGACGAACCAACGCCAAACAACTATAAAAACACCTGCAAAACGAACATGCAACAATAGCTAAAGAGGATATACACAGAGAATAGTTGTCCTTTTCTATAACTCGCACAAAAGCCTTTACCCACATAGCCATCGGTTACAATGTGCAAAAGAGAAGGATATTTCGGAAAGCCAAAAACGCACTAGCACCCTTGGGTTACACATACAGCCTACAATCGACTGCTGTTAAGCGTTACAAATCATCGCCCACAAGCAGGCCATTGCAGGCTGCATGCTCCGATGGGAGTTTTATTTACGTCTAAGTTATGGCAACATCAAGTTTGGTTTTTCTAAACCAGCCCTAACTCCACTTGCCCTAGCTAAGCCATAAGCTATCCTTAATTTCCCTTCACCACATCAAACCGATAACCAAGTGTAAATTGGAAGGTACTAAACCTTGTGCGCGGCACGGCATACGTCAACCCCAAGTTGTATCGAGCCTCTACCACAAACTGATTAAACTCGTACGATACTCCCAGGGGTATCGAGGCCTCCACAGCTTTAACGTCAGGGTCGTTGCGGTTTTCTTTCGAGCCTGGTCCCTCAATGGTATAACCATTGCTTACATTAAAGTCAAACTGCAAGCCTGTTTTGAGCGCAAGGTTTCTAGCCACATAGAAGTTAGCCAGCACAGGCACATTAATATAGTTGTAATTGTAAGTGTACTTAAACTCGCCCAAAGCGTATTTTGTACCTTGTTGCGAGTAAAGCAAACCAACAGACCATCCAAACTTGGCCTTCGATTGCCACTCAGTTTCAAGTCCAACAACCATACCTGGCTTAAAATCAGAATCGAAGTGGTTGGTTAGTTTCGACAAATTCAACCCTATTTTAGGTTGCAACGATAACGACTTCACTTCATGCTGCGCGTTGGCAATGCCATTAAACACGATGGCCAACATCAAAATATAAATTATCTTCTTCATTCTCTATTCTAAAACTACAAACATATTACATCTATGCAAGTTCGACATAACAACCCTTGCCTGCTAACTTTGATTTGTTCATGCGCCTACTTGCCCGCATAGTAGATAGTCAGCCAAATGGCGTCCTATACTAGCCAAGTCCACACCCTTCTTTAAGGAGCCGCCTGCGTTAAGACAAGAACAACGTCAAAATGCGGATGCAAAGGTATGCACTTTACTGCACAAAAGCAAAGATTTACCTCAAAAGAAACAGCTTAGCGACACCCCTATATATAATAAGGAGTATGAAAAGATAAGGCATAATTTGCCTAAGGCATTCAACCCTATTCTTAATTAACGAACCGATTTGGGGTTAACAAATTTCTTCACAGCCTGACAGTAAGGCACTATCGAGACCGTGAGGCGTATGAGCTGAACTTTATGTGTACCCAAAATACCGTTCTTGGGTACACATCCAAGCCAACGTGTACCCGTTTTCGCGTTTTTGGGTACATATCCGCCCCAACATGTACCCTATTTCACATCTTTGGGTACACATCCAACTCCATGTGCATCTGAAATTCCGTTCTAGGATACGTATTCTCACTCTCTGACAGACTCAATACTCTCAGTGTCGTTGCTTTCGTCAACACGATGATGGATAAACAAATCCATCAGTTTCGTATTGATGTAATAATTGCTGCGGCCGAACTTTACCTTTTGGAGTAAGCCCGCCTCAACAATTCTATCGAGGTATTTGGTGGCAGTTTTTCGCTGCACCATCATGTCTTTCTGCATATACTCAATTTTGGTGTATGGATGAAAGAATAGGTTATTTATTAGTTCGTGCTTATACAACCTTCCAAAAAGTGGGCGTAATTTACGCTTGTATTCGGCCATAAGGTTTGAAATCTGCTTGATAAGCTCAATCGTTTGCATCGCCGTTTCTTCTATGCCTTTAAGCATAAACAACACCCATTGCTCCCATTCCTTGAAGTTGTCGGTATTCTTTTCCCTTATGAGTTGGATAAGGCGATAATATTCCCCCTTGTTGTGCGTGATATATCGGCTCAAATAGAGAATTGGCAAATCCAGTAGGTTATTGATGATGAGGTACAATATAATCTGTATTCTGCCCGTTCTGCCGTTGCCGTCATAAAAAGGGTGAATGCTTTCAAATTGGTGGTGAATGATAGCTAGCTTTATCAAGGGATCCACCTCGTGCATACTGCTGTCGTTGATGTATTGTTCAAGATTGGTCATAAGGCGTATCACCTCATCATACTCCTGAGGCGGAGTATATACCACATCGCCGTTTGAAGACCTCAACACAGTGCCAGGCACCTTACGAAATCCAGCACTATTACGTTCTAAAACTCGCTGTATAGCAAGCATATCATTGAGTGTAAGAAGTTTATTGTTGCGAGCAAGGCTAAATCCTATAGACATGGCCTCCCTATACAGCAACACCTCTTTAGCAGCAGCATTGCTGATATGCCCCTCCATATTCAAGTCGGCTTTGTATAGGTCGTCAGAAGTGGTGACAATGTTCTCAACAGCCGAACTGTCTAACGCTTCTTGCAAAACCAAAGTGCTGATCAGGATATTCTCATTAGGAATGGTCAGGGCTATTCCTTTCAATTCCGCCAGTCGTCGGTTGGCAGCATTTACTTGTCTCAATACAGCTTTCGTTTCAAAATCGTATGGAAGGGGCAACTGTGGTACATTATATTTCTGTTTCATATCCTTTCATAGTTCTATCGTTTTTGTTTCGTATATTGATATTGGTTGTCAACTTCTTACACCGCAGGGAAACTCTGAAAAACAAGACTCAGCAAATTACTTCAAAAAAGCCAGTGTTGCATACGAAAAAAAATGGTTCTTCCGTTATAACACATTACTTCTGAAAGATAAAATGATGAGTTGCTCTAAACCAAGTTTATACTTCTTTTATATCATTCCTTCTTTCTTCGTCTTGAATACCATATTACAAATTGCGAATTACTATACACAAATTGAGAATTTACCCACTGAAAATGTTATTCTATAATTGGAATTACCAACAAGGCGACTTAGTCACTTCTAAGCGACTAAGATAAGCGACTAAGATAAGTGACTAAGATAAAGACCTTACGTATTTTTGGTTTCTACTGTTAGGCCTGTCTGGTATCGTCATTTCAAGAAAACCACCCTCTATCAACGGGTCGATGTATCTACTTTTAGCATTATTACGGTGCTTTAGGCCTAAGTGCGCCATAATCTCCGTAAGACTTCGGGCTTGATTGCAGAAAGCCAACACCTCGTTCATCGTATCAGTAGACTTAGCAGCCGACTTAGTCACTTTTTCGTCACCAGTGACTAAGTTAAGTGACATAGACGGTTTCACCATCACTTCAAAAGCCGTTACTTTACTCACATTGAATTTTGGCTCTGGATTTCCATTTTCTCTTAGCATGTTCTTGACACGCTGAACACCGCGGTTGAACATATTAACGTATTTCATTCCACGCATAGCCTCCGCAATAATAGGATTTCGATAATCATTAACCGTAGGGAAGTTCTCAGGACGGGCTTCCCCATACAAGCCTCCAGCATTGAGAATTTCAATACGATTGCTGAATTGGTAAATTCTGATAGGCATATTGGATTGATAGTCTCGGTGCATACAAGCGTTCATCAGCAGTTCCCTAAGTGCTAATTCTGGGTAGTTAAACACAATCTGTTCTCGTAGCATACTAACAGGCATCGGACGGGTCGTAACAATTGCGTCTCTTACAAAGCTTTCCAATTTAGGCAGTATTGAACACAGACTGCCACGAATCTGCCTTTCGTTAAGAATTTTACTTCCAGTGTCCTCTCCTGCGAAATGCACATATTGAACATAACAACCATGCAAGAAAAAAGAGGCATTCATCCCGAAAAGGATAATAGCAGCATTTGTAGGACAATCGTTGGTAATGTCATAAAGATGAATTGCTGCCAATTGCTCTTTCAAAGGGCGTTTATCTGTCAGAAGAATATCAGCATCTATAACCTGCGGGAGATATTCTTTTTGTATAAACTGTGTATCAATATCCTTCAGCGACGACCCAAAACAAGGCGTGGCATCGAATGTCGCCATATAAGATGTCCTTTTTTCCAAAAGGATTCTTTCTTCCGATTCGGTTGCTATATCCCTACGAGGGCCTATGCGAATAAAGGTGCGGCCACGATAGCGCACTGGTGGCACCCACGCAGGCGACACCTCTACGACAAGTAAATCTCCTTCATCATACTCAAACCTTTCTACTGACATAATAGGCAGCGGAAGTATGTTGCCATCAGAACGAATGCCTGCTATTTTCTTCATCAAAGCGTCATCAACCTTTAAGCCCGATAAAGCTCCATTATCTCGGACGCCCAAAATAAGATAACCATTTTTTCGGGAATTGGGTAAATCGTTTGAAAATGCACAAATGGCTTCCTGAAACTTATCCATATCCCCAGTGGAAACGGTACGCTCTATCCTGTAGCTCTCTGTACTGTGCAAAAGTTCAAGTATTTCTTCTTTTGTTACCATAGCCTCTATTATGTAGTCAAAACGAAGTGGCTTAAGAATCAACCAATCGGAAATTGAGGGGTTAGAAGTGACTCCAACTCTTTCTTGTATTCCGCAATGTTCTCAAGCCTTGCTAGGCGAAACTGTTCACCAACAACATTCAGTTTCTCCTGCAACCCTCTGGTCATCCAGTTCGATTTGGTAAATTTCGTCATAATGCATCTTTTGTGATACAAAGATACGAAATAATGTTTAACTAATAATACTTTATATTGCTTGTTTTATAGCATGCCTTTTCTGCACATAAGCAAAGATCTATCACCTAAGAAACAGCTAAGCGACACCTATATATAATAAGGAGTGCGAAAAGATAAGGCATACTCCGCCTAGGGCATTCAACCCTATTCTCAATGAATGAACCGATTGGGGTTTAACAAATTTCTTCACAGCCTGACAGTAAGGCACTATGGAGACCGTGAACCGTATGAGCTGAACTATATGTACCCCAATGACGTTCTTGGGTACACATCCAAGCCAACATGTACCCGTTTTCGCGTTTTCGGGTACATATCCAAACCAATGTGTACCTGAAAATCCATTCTAGGATACATATTCTCACTCTCTGACAGACTCAATACTCTCGGTGTCGTTGCTTTCGTCAACACGATGATGGATAAACAAATCCATCAACGTCATGTTGATGTAATAATCGCTACAGCCGAACTTCATCTTTTGGAGTAATCCCGCCTCGACTATTCTATCGAGATATTTGGTGGAGGTTTTTCGCTGCGCCATCACGTCTTTCTGCATATACTCAACCTTGGTAAATCTCTGCCAAAGCAGATATCGGCACAACATTTCAGCAAGTCACCGTCAAACTCGAATGAGAACACGTCAGAGCTCCGCAGGGTTTCATGTCCTAGCATACCTACCTTCTCTTCTTTTTCCAGCCAATCAAAACAGGCCACTACGTCCAGCTTTTCCATCGCCTATTTCTTTGAAGCCCTTTTCTTAGTCTTTATCTCCAGATCCTATACCATGCGCCCCAGTATGTCGCCCTTGACAAGTTGCAGAATGTCGCCTTTGAGTTGTAGAGCGTTCATAGCACTCGCCACTATTTTTGGTCCTTGAACACAACATTTTTAGATTCGGTTTGGAATAATAAACTTAGAAGCGTACCTTTGTACCTGCGTATTCTGCAACGAACGAAAATAAATCAACAGACAACAGCGATAAATAGAATTAAGACTGTACTAGCTGTGGAAACAAGGTGTCTGTGAAACGATTTGCAAAATGAAATAGTTCGTGCAGAGAATCTTATTGCAACGAACAACTAAAATAAAACAAAAACATGCCAGTACAAAGTGAAGCTGCCCTTGAGAACGGACTTATTGCTACTCTTCAGCAAATGAGTTATGGCTATGTGCACATCGAAGAAGAAAAGAACCTACGTGCCAACTTCAAAACTCAATTAGAAAAGCATAATCGAAAGAGGCTGGAAGAATTCGGACGTACCAAATTCACCGAATCTGAATTTGAGAAAATCCTTATTTATCTTGAGGGCGGCACACGTTTTGAAAAAGCAAAGAAACTTCGTGACCTCTTTCCACTTGAATTGGAAAGCGGCGAACGGCTGTGGGTGGAATTTCTGAACCGCACGCACTGGTGTCAAAACGAGTTCCAGGTTTCCAATCAAATTACTGTCGAGGGGAGAAAGAAATGTCGTTATGACGTAACGATACTGATAAACGGTTTGCCTTTGGTGCAGATTGAGTTAAAGCGAAGAGGTGTGGAGCTGAAACAAGCCTACAACCAAATACAACGTTATCATAAAACTTCCTTCCACGGGCTGTTCGACTATATTCAATTGTTTGTGATTTCCAATGGGGTGAACACACGCTATTTTGCCAATAATCCCAACAGCGGGTACAAATTCACATTCAATTGGACAGACGCTGCCAATATCCCTTTCAATGACTTGGAGAAGTTTGCCACCACTTTCTTTGATAAGTGCACTTTGGGTAAAATCATAGGCAAGTATATCGTACTGCATGAGGGCGACAAATGCCTAATGGTGCTCCGTCCTTATCAGTTTTATGCGGTTGAAAAAATTCTCGACCGTGTTGTAAACTCCAATGACAATGGCTATATTTGGCATACAACAGGTGCTGGCAAAACACTTACTTCATTTAAGGCAGCTCAGCTTGTTGCTGAATTGAGCGACATTGACAAGGTAATGTTTGTGGTTGACCGCCACGACCTTGACACACAGACACAAGCTGAATATGAAGCCTTTGAGCCTGGTGCGGTTGATGGCACCGATAATACGGACGAACTTGTGAAACGCCTTCACAGTAATTCTAAAATTATCATCACCACTATCCAAAAGCTCAATGCAGCAGTTACTAAGCAGTGGTATAGTAGCCGAATCGAAGAAATCCGCCATTCTCGCATTGTGATGATTTTTGATGAGTGTCATCGCAGTCATTTCGGAGATTGCCACAAGAATATTGTTAAGTTCTTCGACAACACACAGATGTTCGGGTTTACCGGTACGCCTATCTTCGTAGAGAATGCTGTGGAAGGGCATACTACAAAGGAAATCTTTGGCAACAATCTTCACAAGTATCTCATAAAGGATGCCATTGCCGATGAAAACGTGCTTGGTTTCCTTGTAGAATATTATCATGGCAATGCAGATGTAGACAATGCCGACCAAAACCGCATGACCGAAATTGCCAAGTTTATCCTTAATAATTTCAATAAGTCGACCTTCGACGGAGAGTTTGACGCATTGTTTGCAGTGCAGTCTGTACCAATGCTTATACGATATTATAAGCTGTTTAAGAGCCTTAATCCTAAAATAAGAATTGGTGCCGTGTTTACATATGCAGCCAATAGTAGCCAGGACGACGCCCTTACAGGCATGAACACGGGTGGCTATGTAAGTGACAGCACGGGAGAAGCAGACGAGTTGCAAGCTATTATGGATGATTATAATGATATGTTTGGTACAAGTTTCACTACAGAAAACTTCCGTGCATATTATGATGACGTCAATCTGCGCATGAAGAAAAAGAAAGCAGACATGAAGTCGCTCGACCTTTGTTTGGTAGTTGGTATGTTCTTGACTGGTTTTGACAGCAAAAAACTCAATACGCTCTACGTAGATAAGAACATGGACTACCACGGCTTGTTGCAAGCATTCAGTCGAACCAACCGGGTATTGAATGAAAAGAAACGCTTCGGTAAGATTGTCTGTTTCCGTGATTTGAAAAGCAAAGTGGATGCTTCTATCAAGCTTTTCAGCAACAGCAACAATCTTGAAGATATTATTCGCCCACCTTTTAATGAAGTAAAGAAGAATTATCAAGAACTTACAACAAGTTTCTTGGAGCAATACCCAACGCCGAGTAGCATAGATTTGTTGCAGAGCGAACGAGACAAAACGCAGTTTATTCTTGCATTCCGCGATGTTATTAAGAAACATGCAGAAATTCAGATTTACGATGAATTTGAAGAAGATGCAACAGACCTTGGCATGTCCGAACAACAGTTTATGGACTTCCGAAGCAAATACCTTGATATTTACGATGCAGTTGATGGTGGACGCAAACCTTCGGGAGAAGACTCAACGCCCGACGAAGACGCAGAGCCCACAGAAACTTCAACAGACTCAGTAATTGGTGACATTGATTTCTGTCTGGAATTGTTGCATAGCGACATCATCAATGTTACCTACATACTTGAGCTGATTGCCGACCTCAATCCTTATAGTGAGGATTATCAAGAAAAACGTACGCATATCATCGACACGATGATTAAAGATGCTGAGTTACGTAGCAAGGCAAAACTGATTGACGACTTTATACAGCAGAACGTGGATGACGACCGCGACAACTTTATGGCACGCAAACAACGGGCTGATGGCACAAGCGACCTTGAAGAGCAATTGAACAACTACATCACCAACAAGCGAAACGACGCTGTGGATGAACTTGCAAAAGACGAAGACTTGGATGTAACGGTTCTCAATCATTACTTGTCCGAATATGATTACTTGCAAAAAGAGCAACCTGAAATTATACAACAGGCACTGAAAGAAAAGCATTTGGGCTTAGTAAAAAGGCGCAACACGTTAAAACGTATCATGGACAGGTTGCATTATATCATACGAACATACTGTTTGGAATAACATTATGGAGAAGAACATATACATAATAAGATGGTATGGGCCTTTTCCTGATGTGGAAAGCATAAGGCATTGGGAATTGAATAACCATATTCCTTGCAGTCTGTATTTGATGAGTGGCATGAAGAAGTATGCCAAATCATCAATCCACTACTATATAGGGAAAACAGAGCGAAACCTAATAACTGATAGATTTAAGGACAAGGACCACCATATTAATGATTTTTCAAGGATCAATGAAATATGGCTTGGCTGTTTCGCAAATAAAAAGGCGTCTCATAATGACGTGACGCTTGTTGAGAACATGTTAACATCCTATTTCGTAGGCGAAGTGGGTGGTGACAAGATGCTTAATAAGATAAACTTCTATTTGCCAACAAGCAATGTATATGTGCTGTCAGAATGGATAAACCCAAACAGCGGAATAGCCTGGAGCAAATTATCAAGGAGTTCTCCTGCTAACATTGTAGCAGATGTCATTGTCAACAAGGCAAATGACAGTGCGTTCAACTACTATTTATATGTTTCAAAGAAATTAAAAAAGCAACAAAAGAAATAACAATATGAGCGAGGAATTACAACAAAAACTCCGTGACCAGCTTTGGGAAGTCGCAAACAAGTTGCGTGGCAACATGTCTGCCAGCGACTTCATGTATTTCACCCTTGGCTTTATTTTCTACAAGTATTTGTCAGAGAAAATAGAGAAGCATGCCAATGAGGCATTGGCTGATGATGAGGTCACGTTTAAAGAACTGTGGGCAATGGAGAATGATGATGACATTGAAGCCCTACAACAAGAAGTAAAAACCGAATGCCTGGAGAATATCGGCTACTTCATTGAGCCACATTTCCTATTCTCGTCCATCATTGAGAACATTAAAAAGAAAGAAAACATACTGCCTATACTTGAACGGTCGTTGAAACGTATTGAGGACAGCACGCTTGGGCAAGATAGCGAAGAGGATTTTGGAGGACTATTTTCTGACATCGACCTCGCTTCGCCCAAACTAGGCAAGACAGCAGACGATAAAAACACATTAGTAAGCAACGTGCTTCTTGCCCTTGACGACATAGACTTTGGTGTGGAGGCCTCACAAGAGATAGACATTCTTGGCGATGCCTATGAGTATATGATTAGTCAGTTTGCCGCTGGTGCTGGTAAAAAAGCAGGCGAGTTTTACACTCCGCAAGAAGTAAGCCACATCTTGGCCGACATTGTAACCCTGGGCCACGCACGTCTTCGCAATGTTTACGACCCTACTTGCGGCAGTGGCTCACTTTTGCTTCGCGCTGCAAACATCGGCCATGCTAACGAAATCTTTGGGCAGGAGAAAAACCCCACAACCTACAATCTTGCCCGTATGAACATGTTGCTGCACGGCATCAAGTTCAGCAATTTCCGCATAGAGAATGGCGATACGCTCGAAGCTGATGCCTTTGGCGACACTCAGTTTGATGCGGTTGTTGCCAATCCGCCGTTCTCGGCAGAGTGGAGTGCTGCCGAGAAGTTCAACAACGACGACCGTTTCAGCAAAACAGGGCGACTCGCTCCCCGTAAAACTGCCGATTATGCATTCATCCTCCACATGATTTACCACCTGAATGAGGGTGGCACAATGGCTTGCGTTGCTCCTCACGGTGTGCTCTTTCGTGGAAATGCCGAAGGCGTTATCCGCCGTTTCCTCATAGAGAAGAAAAACTATGTTGATGCAATTATCGGATTGCCTGCCAATATCTTCTATGGCACAAGCATACCCACCTGTATCTTGGTGTTTAAAAAATGCCGTAAAGAAGACGAAAACATTCTCTTCATCGACGCCAGCAAGGAGTTTGAGAAAGTGAAGACGCAGAACAAACTCCGCCCCCAGCACATCCAAAAGATTGTAGACACCTACCGCGACCGCAAGGAAATAGAAAAGTACAGCCATCTTGCTACCTTGGAGGAAATAGCCGAAAACGACTACAACCTCAACATCCCCCGTTACGTTGATACTTTCGAAGAGGAAGAGCCAATCGACATAAAGGCTGTAATGGCGGAAATCAAGGAACTGGAAACCAAACGCGCGGAACTGGATAAGGAGATTGAGGTGTATCTGAAAGAATTGGGAATAGTGTAATATGAGAAATTGCAAAAAACGTAACAACACAGCAGTTGTGCTAAAAAGAAAAGATACACATACCCTACTTTGCAACAACTCAACATACCAACATAATTAAAGAGTAACAACCATGGTAGAAAATAAAGATAAAAAAGTCCTCAATGTCCCAAATCTAAGATTTCCGGAGTTTGAGGGGGAGTGGGAGAAATGCAAATTATCAGACCTTTGCACATTCTTTTCTGGTGGAACGCCAAACTCCTCTAACAAAGATTTCTATGGAGGAAAAATTGCATTTATTCGATCTGGTGAACTTCATGCAAATAAAACAGAATTGTTTATTACGCAGAAAGGATTTGAAAGTTCTTCTGCAAAAATGGTAGATGTAGGAGATTTATTGTTAGCAATGTATGGAGCAACGAGCGGTGATATCGCTATATCAAAGATTAAAGGTGCAATAAATCAAGCAATACTATGTATCAGGACCAAACAGAACAAGAAATTTATTGAGTCTGTTTGGAATAAACACGTTTCAAAAATCCTAATGAAATATTTACAGGGTGGACAAGGGAATCTATCAACGGATATTGTAAAGAGCCTTTCTTTTTCATTCCCAACATTAGCAGAACAGGAAAGAATCGCTAAACTTATGGCATTGCTTGATGAGCGTATCTCTACTCAAAACAAAATCATTGACAAGTTGCAATCCTTAATCAAGGGGATTATGGTTGAACTGCAAAAGCAAGGACAAAATAAAGGCAATTGGAGAAATGTACTTCTTAGTAAAGTTCTCACGGAAAGGGATGAACGTAACACTAACTTTTATCAAGTCTTTTCTGTTTCTGTTAGTCGAGGTGTTATTAATCAAGTAGATTATCTTGGACGTTCATTTGCAGCTAGAGACATATCAAAATATAATGTAGTACATTATGGTGACTTAGTTTATACAAAAAGTCCTACGGGAGCATACCCTTATGGCATAGTTAAACAAAACCTTAACCAAGAAAATGTTGCAGTTTCACCACTATATGGTGTTTATATACCCAATAGTCTTTCTGTTGGAACATATCTCCATGAATATTTTATGAGTGAAATAAATACGCACAACTATTTGCATCCGCTGATTCAAAAAGGAGCAAAGAACACCATCAACATTACAAATCAACGATTCTTAGAAAATAGTGTCCCGATGCCTGTATGTGCTAATGAACTATTACTGATCTCAAAATTGTTACTTTCTTTTAATGACAAGATTAAATATCAGAAAAGCATACTACAACAATATCAGAAACAAAAACAATACTTGCTCCGTCAGATGTTTATATGAACATTTGGCGAAGCAGGTATTGTTTTTGAGCATTGTAGAAGTCAAGTAAACTTTTCTCTGTTTCTACTTTACTGGTTATATGACACAATACTGAATATATACGTCTTTGGTTTTCCAAAGAGGGCAGTTTGATACTGGCTTTTTCAAAATCCGCCTTACAAAGGTTGAACCTTGTACTTCCTTGTGCATAAGGATAGATAAATTTGCGGAATGGTGTTGATGATACATAGTAAGATAGATATGGAGAAAAGACAACCTCTGTATTTATGATATGAATACCAAAACAGAAACTATTCAAGTACACCTTCTCCTTGCCGAGATATACAGAACCGATACCAACTTCTTCTGGCGTTTCCGATGACAGAGTAAATAATACATCCCCATATTCGACAACATTTTGTTTTTCACCATCTTTGATTGATACATATTGAAAATCTTTATCATTGATGATATTATTGGAATACACATTCAAGTACGTTATGAAAGGTTTTCCTGAACCAAAATCTTGTGCAGATTTGCCCGATAATCCAGAATATGAAATGCCAAGTTTTGCAAAAGAAGTCAAAACCTCATGACTATACTGAGAATATAAAGAATTATTTAGCCCCTTGATTAAGGATTGCAACTTGTCAATGATTTTGTTTTGAGTAGAAATGCGCTCGTCAAGTAAAGCTAAAAGTTTACTTATTTTCTCCTGCTCCTTGTATGTCGGTACTGCTATTTCTATTTTTCGTACTTCGTTTGCTGAAATTTCCAAAAAGGTAGAACCACAAGATTTTCTTATTAACTCTTTTCGTTTGGTCTGCATCAAATAAAATACAAACTCCTTCGAGAAATATTCCTTGGGAATTAAAGATTGGAATCCTTGATTAGTTGTGCATTCCACTTTGTTTATAGAACATTCTCCTACTGTCGCTCTGGAACTTAACAATATTGTCCCAATCGGAAGAAGTTTTGCACTGGATTTATTCAAACCTTCTTCTGATATTGTACGCAAGCTATTGGTTACATATTTGTCTCTACCAATCTCTGATGGAGTGAACCATTGAATATCGCCATTCCAATATTTATGGTTATTTGTATCTGGAGTACCGCCACCAACTACCACCACAATAGCACCCAACTTGCAACTTTTCCACTCCCCCTCAAACTCCGGAAATCTTAGATTTGGGACATAAGTTAATGCTTTTCTCTAATTATTATGTACCTTTTCTAGATTAAGGATTAAATATGAAAGCAAAAACAATTAGAGAAATTGCGTTGGCTTGGAAAAGTGAAAAGCAACGCTACGTTAAGCAGTCCACCTATGCTGCTTATGTGTTGATTTTAGAGAACCATTTACTGTCATCGTTTGGTGATTGTGACGTTCTTAGTGAGAAACTAGTACAAGAATTTGTGCTGCAAAAACTCAATGCCGGGCTCAGCATTAAAACGGTGAAAGACATGCTCATCGTATTGAGAATGGTGATGAAGTTTGGAGTGAAGAACGGTTGGATGAACTATTGCGAGTGGGACATTAAGTACCCAACCACAGAGGGCAACAGAGAAATAGAAGTGCTGACGGTGGCACAACACAAAAAGATACTCGATTTCATCAGGCAGAACTTCACATTTCGCAACCTTGGCATCTACATCAGCCTAACCACTGGCTTGCGGATTGGTGAGATATGTGGTTTGACGTGGGCCGACATCAACACAGACACGGGCACAATCACCGTAAGCCGTACCATCGAGCGTATCTATATCGTAGAAGGTGAGCGCAAACACACGGAGCTGGTTATAAACACGCCAAAGACTAAGAATTCTTGCCGTGAGATACCGATGAACAAAGAACTATTGGCTATGGTGAAACCACTGAAAAAAGTGGTAAACGCAAGTTTCTATGTGCTAACCAATGAAGAAAAACCCACAGAGCCACGAACCTACCGAAACTATTTCCATCGGTTGATGGGACATTTGGATATTCCTCGGCTGAAATATCACGGACTGCGCCACAGTTTTGCCACGCGCTGCATTGAAAGCAACTGCGACTATAAAACAGTAAGCGTGTTGCTTGGGCATGCGAACATCACAACAACCCTCAATCTCTATGTTCACCCCAATATGGATCAGAAGAAACGGTGTATCACAAAAATGCTTAAATACCTCAATAAGTAAGTCTGTTTTTGCGATAGTCAATGGCTAAAGGCAAGTCCTAAAAAACGTCTTTGTCAGTTTTTGGGACTTATCTGGCATCTTTCACCTGCATTTTGAGTGAGCATCGTTGGGCTATGCCATCGAAAAGGCAAGTGAAAGATACCAGACAAAAACAGAAAGACAGCAAAAGATGTTGCTTTAAGCGCGGTTCAATGACAGCGTATACAAGGAGTATGAAAAGATAGGTTTAATAACTTACCCCCTAAGCCTTAAACTTAACTACTCATTAACTGGATATATCGGCAACCCACGAACTAACAAACCCATAACCCCAGAAAGTTAATTGCTGTAATAATACTTGACAAAACACACGCTGCTCACCAACACATTCTAGCGAAAACAATGGTCTAAAAGTAGGAAAAAGAACGCTATTTCCCATATTCCGCCGCTCTTAATATATCCACTTTTAAGAACACGGAGTGCATTTAGCACCATTTTGCCTTTCTAGATGGTAGCCTGTTCGTGTTTTCTCCACCCCCAATTTCCTGCATTTTGCACCTAAAAAACCACATTTTGAAGTGTATTTCGCCCTTATTCTATACGTCATACTATCGAAACAAATGCTTTAAGTGCCAATACTCACCGTATTTTGTTGCATTATGTTGTGCATATTATTGCATTTAACCTTGCGTTTTGCAGCATATTGGCCAGTGTTTAGCTGCATTTTGCAGTGCATTTTGGTGCTAAATGCAATGCGTTTTGCCGCTAA
>NZ_KV815057.1:42146-61279 GCF_001814145.1 Prevotella sp. HMSC073D09
GCCGCTAAATGCAGTGCGTTTTGGTGCTAAATGCTGGATATTTTGGTGCAAATCGTACTAAACTGGGTACTAGTTGCATATTCATACTGCACCAATTGAGTTGTCGCCATTAATAAGCGGTGCCCCTTTCTGCACCAAAACAAACCCACGCGAGAATCGATTATTTGCGGCAGGTTGAGCGATTGGTGGATAAAATGGCACTCATAATGTTAAAATTTAGGCTTAAAAATTTACAAACCGCAAGGTGGTGGCTAGCATTTTTAGTTATTCTCGCTGGCCTTGTTCTTCTAGGGAGGCTAGGTATTCTGGGGGTTCTAGGTATTCTAGTTGGGCTAGATGAGCTAGGGGTTCTAGGAGTTCTAGGTGGACTAGCTGAGCTAACTGAGCTAGGTGTACCAGGATTTCTAGGTGAACTAGCCGAGCTAAGTGTTCTTATCTAGCATTTTAGCACTTCTTGTCCTTCTAGTTTTTTAGCCCAAACTAGGCAAGTTTGTAAACAAAAAGGGGATGTGCCACAGCAGGCACATCCCCTTATGTTGCGTTCGAAGGCCATCCGTAAGACCTTAATCCATCATCATTGAGCCGCCTTCGGCAAGGTGATGGGGAACAGCTCGCTGTCCACATGTTCCTTATAAACGATGTCTACCAGCTTTTTCACCACATCGGGATGTTGGGCGGCAACGTCATTGTCCTCGTGTAAGTCGGTTGCGAGGTTGTAAAGGTGTGGCGTGCCCTTAATAACAATGAGTTTCCAATCGTCCATCCGCACGGCAATCTGATTTGTTTCGGCAAACTCCCAATAAAGATGGGGGTGGCGTTGCTGTGCCTTATCGTTGCCCAAGAGCGCTGGGGCGATGGAGAGTCCATCGAAAAAGTCGGTGCTTAGACGCTTGTTTCGATAGCGTTGCACATAGTTCTTTACGTCTGCCAGTTCGCAGAAAGTGGGCATCAGGTCGTAGAAGGCGAAGGGCAAGTCGCTCACTTTGCCAGCCTCGACGCGCCCTTTCCAGCGCGCAATGAAAGGAATTCTGATGCCCCCTTCGTAACACTGACGCTTAATGCCGCGCAACTTTCCGTCGCGATTGAAGAACGAAGGGTCGGCACCGCCTTCCTCGTGCGGCCCGTTGTCGCTCGTGAAAATCACAAGTGTGTTGTCGTCGAGCCCCTTTTGCTTTAACACCTTCAATATCTCACCCACATACAAGTCGAGCCTTGTTATCATGGCGGCAAACTGCGCATGGGTGTGCTCTACGGCGTTATAACGCGATGCCTCTTGCCCGCCCCACGTCTTGTCTACAAAGAATTTCTTCTTATAGAAAGCCACAAGCGAGTCGTTGGGTTGTGCCAACTCGGCATGAGGGAGGGTGTAGGTGAACACGCCAAAGAAGGGTTTGTCGGCCGATTGCGTTTCAAGCCACTGCAAAGCACGGCGGTGAATGAGGTCGGCCGAGTATGCCGTTCGCTTAAAATAGTTGTCGCCAAACATCGGATGCGCAATGTTGTCTTCCAAAACCACGCGCTGCACGCCCTTATCTCCTCGCGACCTGCTGTACGAATTGAGGAAATTGGGGTAGTAGAGGTGGGCTTGGAACTGGCAGATATAACCAAAGAATTCGTCTACACCTCGTTTGTCGGGCGTCGATGCTGACCCCTCGTAGCCGCCAGCCCACTTGCCAAACATGCCCGTTCGGTAGCCGTTGGCCTTCATAATCTCGGGAAGGATTACGTGATTGGCATCGTAGGGATGTTGCCCCACGATGCTGAAATCTCGGTTTTGGCCGTAAAACACGGGCTCGCTCTCGGCCCAATACTCCTTGTTTCCGCGCACTTCGGTGTGACCTGAGTGTTGCCCCGTCATGAAACACGCCCTAGACGGTGCGCTAACGGGTGCCCCTGCATAGGCTTGCGTAAAGCGCATGCCCTCTGCGGCCATGCGGTCTATGTTGGGTGTTAGGATGTGTTGTTGGCCATAACATCCCAAATCGCCGTACCCCATATCATCGCACATGATGTAAATGATGTTGGGTTTGGTGTTTTTTGCCGCCAAAGCCGGGGTTAGGGTCAACCATGCAGCCTGCGTAAGCAGGATAGAAGATGTTGTTTTCATCGTTTTTAATTGCCTAATCCAAATAGTTTATTGTAACCGGGGTTTTGCGTTAGTTGCTTGTTCAGCACGATTTGGCTGGTGGAAACCATGCTTAACCCCAATCATTCACAGCTAGAACCACAGACGAACGTTTTCGTTAAGCCAAATGAACAATGTCAAGCTTGCTCGAACATTGTCATGGCGAGAAAACGCACTTTTCGAAGAACGAAAAGAACCTTTCTTCTGCAACCGAAAAGCTGAATGATGCAAAAAGCGTGCTGAACCACAACAGAAGAAACGCCCAGGCACCACATATCATGATGCCCGGGCAAAAAGAAGGAAAACTGTGTAAAGCCCATTTGCAGGGCAGATACCCGCTACTTGGCGTAGCCTGGGTTTTGTTCTAGCTTGGGATTGTCGGAAATATTCTTCTGTGGAATGGGCAGATACCTGTTGTAGGTGTGGAAAGTACGTTCCTCCACCACGCTGGTTCCGCTTACAATGGCGCGTCTGGTCGGGTCAACAACAGTCGTATCCACAGTTCCCGTTATACGGGTCAGTGTGCCGTTCAACACCGTCTCGGCCACCATCTTGCCATTGGTGGTGGTCCAACGCAAGATGTCTGCACGGCGAAGACCCTCACCGGCGAACTCCGAACCGCGCTCACGGCGGATTAACTCGCGCAGTTTCTCCTTGCTGTTGTACTTAGACTGGTCCACATCGGGCATCCCTACACGCTTACGCACCATGTTTATCTTGGAATAAACATCTGCCGAGGGGCCGTTCAGCTCGTTTTCGGCCTCAGCCCACGTCAATAGCACATCCGCATAGCGGAACACTATCGGGCAACACTCGGTGTCCCAAACGTCGGCGTACTGACTCATCGGGTCCAGATACTTTCGCCACGTGAGCGCAGTTTTAGAAGAGTTGGCAGCATTCGAAGGATAGTTCGGGTTTTTCCCACCGTTCCAGTCCTCGTCCAGCGTATTGTACACCTTTTTGTTCCAGTCGGCACCGGGAAAGAGTATCGTCATCGCCATACGAGGGTCGCGTGCGTGGAAGGGATGGGTTGCATCATAGCCCGAACCCACTTCATCGATGGCCATTCCGTTACTCATCTCGTAGTTGTCTACACATTTCTGTGTAGGAACAACCGACGACCATCCCCCGTCGCCATTGTTATACAACTGACCGATGGTACCCAACGAGTGCGTACCCGTTTTGTATTGCACGGCAAGGATAATCTCTTTCGAGTCTCTCCCATCCAACTTAAAGAGGTTGGTGTAGTCTTTGTCGAGCTCATACTGCCCCAAGTCGATGATGGCCTGTGCTGCATCCTTCGCTTTCTGGTAGTCGGCCCAATATAGGGCGGCGCGCATCTTCATGGCTAATGCTGCTCCCTTTGCGATAAATCCACGCGATGCGGGCTTGTCGCTAATGTCGGCAATGGCCTCCTCCAAGTCTTTAAACACGAGGTTTTTCACTTCCTGTTCGGTATTGCGTGGAACCTGCGCTTCCTTTGCACTGGTAAAGGGCCTAACGATAGGTACGCCCCCATAAAGGAAACCCATGCGGAAGTAGTTGTAAGCGCGAATGGCCTTCACCTGCGCCACAAGGTTCTTCTTAACGGCCTCGCTGCCAAACGCACACTTGTCTACATTCTCGAGAAAGGTGTTGCAACGGCCGATAATGGTATAGTCGTAGAACGACCACCCCGGAGAAGACGGCGACAACGAGCCGTTACCGATGTTGGTAAAGCCTTCCCATGGGAAGTTGTTGTAGCCGAAATCGGAGCCGGCATCCCAATATAGCAAGGCTGCACCTCCTTCCCAACCGTCGTAGCAGCCAACGAGAAACTTCTCTGCATCGTCACTTGTCTTCCATGTTGTAGGTGGCGACATGGCATCTTTCGGTAATGTGTTGAGGAAATCATCGCAAGACGACAGTGCCAACGCTGCCGCACCTGCCAATATGTATGTTTTTATTGCTTTCATAATGTATAGTGGGCTTTTACTGTTTAGAATGTGATGTTGATACCGATGGCGTGAGAACGCAACAAGGGGTAAGACGAACCGCGCTCACTGGTTATCTCGGGGTCGATGTTGAACGGCAGACTGTGGAATGTCAACAGGTTCTCGCCTGCATAGTAGATGCGCACCCGCTCAACACCAATGGCTTTGAGCACGTTCTCTGGAAGAGAGTAGCCCAGCTGCAAAGTCTTCAAGCGCAGGTAAGCGGTGTTCCACAACCAGAAGGTAGACATGGCACGGGTCATGTCGCTCGGACTGTTGCCCGTCTCGAACACGCGAGGCATCTTTGCATTGTGATTGCTCTCTGTCCACGAGTCTTTCCACATGGTTGACGGGTGACTAGCATCGCCAGAGAACTCTCCTAGCACCTCACGGTTGAAGATATGCGACACGCTACCAACGCCTTGCCACGTCATCGACAGGTCGAAACCCTTCCAAGTAGCACCGAGATTGATGTTATAAGTGATGGCAGGGATGTCGGTATGCTTAGTATAGACGCGGTCGTTCGAGTCTAACTTGCCGTCGCCATTGGTATCTTCATAGATAATGTCGCCGGCCATGAACTTCCTTCCAAACGGATTGCCGTATTTTGCCGTAAAGGCATCGGCCTCTTCCTGCGAATTGAAGAACTTGCCCGTTGCCTTATACATGTAATAGCTGTTGTATTGCTGGCCTAGGGCTGTTCGGCGGTTGCCCTTTTCAATATATTCTGTTCCTTCTCCCAAGTTCAATATCTTGTTCTTGTTGTAGGCGAAGTTCACACCGGCATTGATTGCCCAGTCTTTGTTCAGCTGTTTGGCATAGGCTAGCGAAATTTCTACGCCCTCGTTGCGCAACGCACCGATGTTGTCCTTATATTTTCCGAGCGCAAACTCTGCCGGGGCAGACACGTCCATGATGATATCCGTTGTTTTTCGGTTGTAGTAGTCTATCGAACCCGTCAACCCGCCGAAGAGCGTGAAGTCGACACCAACGCCCCATGTGGTTGAACGCTCCCACGATATGGTAGACAGGTGGTAGTCTCCCTGGTAATAGCCCTGCATTAGCTGTCCGCCGAAGGGATAACTGCCATCAAGCTTATAGGTGTTCATCCAGGGATAGTAATCTGATGTGCCGTCTTGTTTGCCCGATAAAGCATCTTGGTTGCCTAGTTGTCCCCACGAGGCGCGCAATTTCAGGTCGTCGAGCCACGATTTCGAACGTTCCATAAACGGTTCTTCGGAGATACGCCACGCAGCAGAGAAAGATGGGAAGAAACCCCAGCGATGTTCCTTGGCAAAGCGCGAGGAAGCATCTGAACGGAAGTTGGCCTCAAAGAGGTAACGCCCGGCATAATCGTAGTTCAAACGACCGAAATAAGACACCATCGTCAACTCGCGCGTGTACCCCGAATTCTTTTGTGTCGAGGCATCGCCGGCATTCATGTCGGTAAGGTCGTTGTTGGGGAAGTTCTTACGATACATCCAGTCGGGCAAGTACTTGTAACGCTCGGTGTGCCATCCAAGCATAGCCTTGAAATTGTGTTTGGCAACCGACTTGTCGTAGTTCAAAAAGGCGTCGAACGTGGTTCGGTGCCAATCGTAATGGCCTATTTCCAACTTGCTGGGGTCGGTAGCCTTGTTGGCGTTGTACTGGATAAACTTCTGGAAGTAAGAGTAACGCCGCGAAGCATCTACGTAAGCCCCCTGAAGTGTCAGCTTTAAATCCTTAAACACCTGATAGTCTATGCCAATCATACCCGTAAAGTTGCGGTTGTTGCGGTTTACGGTCATCCCCGACTCGAGCCAGGCCATCGGGTTGCCGTCCGAAACGGTGCCATAGCTGCCGTCTTCTTTCTTATAAGCTATCCACGGCGCAATGATGTTCAGCTGGCGGATAATCTGGTCGCTGCTGCCACCTGCGTATGCACTGCTGGCATCGCGGTAGTTGTTTTGGATATAAGCCAAGTTAAGATGTGCCGTAATGCGTTTAGACAACACCATATCGAGGTTTGCCCTAGCATTAAATTGCTCGCGCCCGGCATTGGGCAGAATGCTGCTCTGTTTGAGGTATCCCGCAGAAGCCAAATACTTCACAAACTCGTTACCGCCCGTTACGTTCACGTTGTGGCGGTTTTGCCAAGCCGTCTTAAATGCCAGCTTATACCAGTCGGTATTGGGATAGTTGTATGGGTCTGAGCCGTCGCGGAACTTCTGAATGGCCTCTTCTGTGAAACGCGGAGCTTTGCCGCTGCGCTCCAGAGCCTTGTTGTAATAGTAAGCGGCATCGGCAGAGTTCATCCGTTCCATCAGGGCCGTGGCGTTCTGAATGCCAAAAAAGCCCGAATAGTTCACCTTCGGCGCACCGTTCTGCCCGCGTTTTGTGGTTACCAAAATTACGCCGTTAGAAGCTTTCGACCCATAGATGGCTGCCGAGGAGGCATCTTTCAGCACAGAGATGCTTGCGATGTCCTGTGGGTCCAGCGAGTTCAGTGTTCCTGCCTCCACCCCGTCGATAAGGATGTAAGGCGAAGCAGAGTTGAGCGTGCCGACACCACGCACCAGTATCAAACCGCCGTCAAGCCCTGGAGCACCGCTTGCCCCAGTAACCGTGACACCTGGAAGTAACCCCTGCAAACCCGAAGAGACGTTCGCTATGGGGCGGTTCCCAAGTGTCTTGCCATCAAGTTGGGCAACAGAACCAGAGAGGTTTGCCTTCTTCTGCGTACCATAACCCACCACAACAACCTCGTTGAGGGCGCGACTGTCGTCGCTCAACGTCACGTCGTAGTTGCTTACTCCGTTTCTCACCATCACCGCTTTCGTGGCAAAGCCAACATAACTAATCTGCAACTCCGTGCCCGGAGCCACCGAAACAGAGAAACGACCATCGGCACCAGTCACGGCCAAGGCTGCTCCACCGGCCTGTACAGAGGCACCGATGATGGGGTCGCCATTGGCATCTGTCACCATACCGGTGATACTTTGTTTTTGTTGTTGAATACTTGCAAACGTATTCGCATCAGCCTTTGCCGAAACCGAGGGCGAGGCAAAGGCCATTAACCCGAGAACTAAAGAAAATGCCATGCTGCCCGCAACAAAAGGCGGGTGCTTTCTGCGCATCTGTTCTTCTTCCATAAAATTAGACATACTTTTTTTGATTTAGGTTTTCGGGCACAAATATAACACTTTATCCGTAATTCAGCAAAACTTTGATTTGGATTTATTTTGAAAGACGGGGATGGCAAACGGCAGTGCAGTCTGGCGAAGAAGTGGCGATGTCTGCTGATGAAAGGGTATGCCTGGTTAAGTATGGGATAAAGAACAACTGTGTAACCCAAAAGACCAGCCCACTGGTTAACCAAGCCCAATGCTTGCCAACATGCCACGTCCTTCATTCGTCGATTGGTTAAACAGCTAGCTTGTTTACTTAGCCACCAGTTTACTGGTCAACTTGTTTACTCGAACTACCTGCCAACTCGTCAACTAAATACCCTGTCAACTCGTCAACTCGTTAACTCGTTAACTAAATACCTTGTCTACTCGTTAACCTGTCAATTCGTCAACTAAATTCCCTGTCAACCCATTAACTTGTCAACTCGCTAACTAAATACATTGTCTACTCGTTAACTTGTCAACCCGTCAACTAAATTCCTTGTCAACTTGTTAACTAAACTTCTTTCGCTACTCAAAAACTTAAATCCATTGTCTTTATTTTACAAAACGGTTCTAAATTTCACTTCATTCTAGCGAGAAAACAGGTTAAAAAGTAGGTGAATCACTACCATTTCTAGCCTTCCACGCCTTTTATTATGTCCATTTTTAAGAACAAAACCTGCATTTTGCACCATTTTAGCTTTCTAGATTGGTTGCCAACTCATTATTTTCTACACCCAATTACCTGCTTTTTACCCCTAAAAAACCACTTTTTAACGAGCATTTTGCCCTTTTCAGCCATGTATCTCATGGATGGGAGAGGTATTATTTATACCATTACAGCGTATATTTATGCTTTTCGCATCGCATTTAGCACCATTTTGCCTTGCGTTTTGCACCATTTTACCTTGCGTTTAGCACCAAAACGCATTGTATTTTGCACCAAATTGCACTGCATTTTGCACCAAATTGCACTGCATTTAGCACCAAAACGCAGGGCATTTAGCACCATATTGCACCACATTTTGCTAAAAACGGCCTAAAACATGGTGCAAATGGCGGTTCCTTTAAATAAAAATTCATTTTGTAGTGTTCATGGACTAACCCCTTTTTGCACCAACAACAACCTTCGCGAGAATCGATTTTTTGGGGCAAGGTGAACGGTTGGTGAACAAAAAGGGCACTTATAATGTTAAATTTCTTACTGAAAATAAGACAACGCAGATTATGCCGTGTACGCGCGAAAAGGAAACGGAGACGGAAAGCACGTATGTTTACAACCGCCAGCGCAAGCGGTTGCCGCACATGCAGCTCACAGCCAACGGAGGCTGCATCAAGCAAACGCAGAAGTAATCGGGCATCGGCAGATGTGTTTCGGCCTATATAGCGTACATCAAATGGTTTCCCCCATGCCACCTTTTTGAGGCGTAACCACGTTTTGCGACGGACAAACAGGGCAGAAGTTTCAAATTTTCCGTATCTTTGTTCGGTATTTCGCACATCAGCGGAGCGGCTATCTTGGTTTTACAGCACAAAGACAATCAACGCCCCGCAATCTATACGAAAATGATAGTCGAACATACTTGCTTTTGGAAAATTGTTGTTAGGCGTTTGCTTACGATGCACCTACGGCTTTCCACATTCAATTCTGTTTGGCAATAAAAGTCAAGCAACTTCGATGAAAATAAATGCGAATAGCATGGCAATAACGAAAAAATAACTAACTTTGCTGAGAAAGATATTACCACAAAACCGCTTAACCATTGTTAGAGATATGGTAGAAAGTGACATTTTCTCCCGTTTAAAGGATGGAGACCTTGCCGCCTTCGAAAGCCTGTACAAAACATACTACGCCGTTTTATGCAAGCTTGCAAAGACAATCACCCACAGCCATGAGTTGGCCGAAGAGATTGTCGACGACCTCTTCTTTTATCTTTGGGACAACCACGGCCAACTTCAAGTTGAGTCGCTGCAAGCCTATCTCTTCCGTTCGATAAGAAACAACAGCGAAAAGGCCTGCCGCTCGTTGGCCTTCCGCAAGGGCAGGGTTACAGACAGCATAGACAACACCCTGCTCTGCCTACACGAATACCTATCCGACCCCGAACAGCCATTGGGATGGTTGCTTGAAGAGGAAATGAAAAACACGGCCAAGAAAGCCGTAGACGAGTTGCCGACAGAATGCCGACAGGTGTTCGAACTGAGCCGTTATGAGGGCAAGAAGTACTCGGAAATTGCACAAGAGCTGGGCATTTCTGTCAATACGGTGAAGTACCACATCAAAAACGCCATCAAAACACTATCGTCTAGATTGCCCGCAGATGTGGTTGGCGTGCTGCTTTTCGTGGTTGTCTGGTGGTAAGGGACGTCATATTCCACTAATAGAACAAACAGAAAGTACCAGAAAAAGACAACAAACAATGAAGAATGGGCTAAGAAAATGAGAAAGCCGCAAGTGTGTGTATTTTAGGGTATGCCTGCAAACAGCTCAAACTGTCTATGAGGAACAGCAACCTCTACTTTCTCTTGCAAATCGAAATTGAAAACCATAGCCTCGACCATAGCGTGCCTGTTCTCGGTTTTCCCGCCATTATGGTAGAAGTGTTCTTTTGTAACGACATTGAATTGTTGCCAGAAACGACTCACCATCTCATTTTGGCGAAAATCGTTGTGATGCCAAGTGGAAAGGATAAACCTTGCCCGTGTTTGGCGCAAGGCGTGGAAAAGTTCCTCTTCATCCTTTTCCGTCCAACCATTATAATAGTCAACATACCGCCCATAATAAGGTGGGTCGCAATAAACAATGTCGTTTTCCCCTGCCTGTGCTATTGTTTCAAGAAAGTGTACATTATTGAAAACCCATTGCTTCCCCCTAATTACACGGGCGATGTTTTCTATCTGATTACATATTTTGGTTATATATGCAGGTGCAAATCGCTCAGGTTTCTTGCAAAAAGGTATATTCCAACAACCTTGCTTGTTGAAACGCATCATCCCATTAAATCCTGCACGAGACAAGAATATAAAATCATACGGGCTGTGTTCTCGGTTGAACCTGTCGCGAACAAGACGATAGTGGGCGTAACCATCCTCATCCGCCACCTCCAAAAGGCGGCCTTCATGTTCAAGATATGCACGCATGGTGTAAGGCGTAACCTCTCCGTTCTGTACCTTCTGGTAGAAATCTATGATGTGCGGATTGGTGTCGCCAACAATGTGCGCGCCCATTATGGGGCAGTTGAAACCCACCACGCCAGTTCCAAAGAAGGGTTCTATCCAGCGTGCGGTAAGGCTAACGCCCGAAGTCAATATCAGGTCATTAATCCACGGCACCAATTTTGTCTTGATACCTTGCGACTTTATAGGGGGAATGATAACAGGCATCTCTACTTTTTCAATTCTGTAAGTCTTTTACTCATTTTTTCCAGATACTCTATATAAGTTTTAAGATTGTGGTAATGCTGTTTCCCCATGCCAGCCTTTTGGGCATCGGCCGCATTATAGTAGTTCATCCAATAATCATCGAAAACCTCTTCTCCATACTTGGCGAACGTTCCCTCCCCATTCACGAGTTTGTCTACATCAACAACACCTCCGATGTTCCTCGTGTTTCCACTTCCTGGCTGGTCGCTTGCTATCTTCCACTTTGGCTGGACAAAGAATATGAAGTGTTCTATAACCGACTTTATGTCTGCTAGCGTGTCAATACTATATACCTCCATGCCCTTACCATCCTCGACACCCTGTTTATAAAGCACCCCAAGTACAAGATGGCATTTATAATCATCATACGGATAATCCGTGTTCCTTTTTACTTGGCGGTCACGGAAATAGCCCCAATAAGAGCCAAGCGTAAGGCCGTTCACCTTTTTGTCGTCACGGTAGTAGCTGGATTTAAAGTCTACGGCAAACAAATTGCCTTTCTTATCTTTAAATGTCAAGTCTGGATAGAAGTTTTGTGCCGAGGGAAATTCCAAAACAAGCCCATTGCGCTCGGCAAAGGAAACCAGTTTTGGGATGAGTATAATTTCTATAACCTTCGATACCACCTTCGTATCATTGGTTATTCCATAAATGTTCTTATTCACATCTATAAAACCCTTTACTATCCAATCATTGTTTGGGGTCTCAAGTAACGCTTTATATGATTTCACTTCTTCTGCCAGAAGCTCTTGAAACTCTTTCTTATCCATACTTTAAACATTTTACGAACGACATGTTAAGCCTTTTAAACTATCTTGCAACACAGATTTCATTTCAGACAGATACGAGGAAATCATAGACTTATGGAACACTCCTTTATCTTTTGAAAAGCGAAATCGATGCAAAAGAGCAACGCACGCCACACTTCAAAGATAGCGGTAGGCTTGCCCCTCGCTACCTTACCATATTTTAGTGGGTGTTATTTTCGTGTTCATAAGCCTAAGTTAACACGCACACCCACGCGCTAAGCACAAGACAAAGATACAATAAAATTTGAACTCCAACCCTATCTGCCACTGGCAAAACGCCGTTATATGCCGAAAAACAAGTTCTTGATGGACAATTCAACGCTCACCCCCCAAATGCACTTGGGCGTGCCCTTGCCCTGAAAACAGGTTTTTAAACGAGCGTGATGAGAAAGCCTTAACAACAAGAAAACCACCAGACACGTTAACCACGCCCTATGAAGGCTTATGCCACACACTGGAATTCATCTTGCACAACCATTTTTTATCTGAGCATTATTTACAAGACAGCAACTTGCGGAACGGGCATTCTAGAAAGAAGAATGCCCAACAGACACATTTTCTTGCGCTTTTCACTACCCTACCACCACCCAAAAGGCTCTATCATTATAAAGGGAAACCGAGTATGAAAACAGAAAATGAGCATATAGACAACCTGATACGCCGCTTTGTGCAAGGCGACATCACGGCCGACGAGCTGGGCGAACTGAACGATTTCATTCGCCAAAGCGAGGAAAACAGGCAGTATGCACGCAATTTGCGCGAACTGCTTTTCGACCGCGCTGCCGCAAAGGCACACGAAGAGTTCGACGTGGAGCAGGCTCTGCAACGCTTTCATGCGCATGTACACACAGGCAACACTGGCGAAAAACAGGCACAACGCCTGCCAATAAAGCTGCTGGTAAGGGTTGCTGCGGTTTTCCTCATTGCCGTGTTGCCCATCATTGCCTACTTCTTAGGCATGCAAAAGGTTAACCGGCAGTTTGCGATGATAGAGACATCGGCCCCAGATGGTTCGCAACTCAGCCTTGTTCTGCCCGACGGCAGCCGGGTAAGGCTCAATTCGGGGTCAACAATCAGGTACTCGCAGGGGTTCGGCATATCGGATAGAAAGATATATTTGCATGGAGAGGGGTTCTTCTGCGTAAAGCACAACGAGCGGCTGCCTTTGTCTATCGTTACTAAGGACGTTGTTTTGCACGACCTCGGAACGGCTTTCAAAGTGAGCAATTATCAGGTAGACCAACAGGTTGAGATTAGTCTTTACGAGGGCGAACTAAGCATAGACAACCTCATATCGCAACAAAAGGGCCTTGCCGTAAAGCCGGGCGAACGTATCGTTGTAAACAAGGCAACGGGCCAACTGCATAAAGAAAGCATCAAAGAAACAATGGATGAGGGCGCAAGCATGAACACCCTTTACTTCGACAACCAGCCGCTTGAAATGATTGCACCCGTTCTTTCGAGAAACTTTGGCGTGCCGATAGCGGTAGCCAAGGAGGTGCGCAACAGGCGTTTCTACCTCATATTTAATAAGCGAACAAGCAACATCGAACAAATACTACAAACAATGACCCAAACGGGACACGTAAAATGCAGTATGGCAAACGGGCGTTACCGGCTTTACTAGCATCGTCTCGCAATCACATCACCTAATGTATATCATCACTAAACAATTTATAACTAATTCAATTTGACATGAGAACATTAACGAAAAAGTTTCTGCTCGCAACCTTCCTTGCACTTTCAATGGAGGTTTCAGCCAAAGCGAGTATGGTAACGATGACGCTCCGAAACGTCACCGTGAAGGATGCCATCGTTGATTTGCAAAAAAACACGGGCTACTCGGTTGTTATCTATGCCAAAGACGTGGACATGAACCGCCGCGTAAACGTTGAGGCACGAAACGAAAAGGTAACAGACGTTGTTGGGAAAATCCTTGCCGGACAAAACGTTACTTACGAAATCAACGGCAAGACCATTGTTGTGAGCCAGCCCAAGGGCGTCCCTTCGGAAAGCGCGCGCACCCAAAAGGGAGACGACAAAAAGCAGCGCGTAAAAGGAAATGTGGTAGACGAACAGGGACAGCCCATCATTGGGGCATCCGTTGTAGACAAAGCCACGAACACGGGTGCGGTTACCGACCTTGACGGGAACTTTGTTCTGGACGTGCCCATCGGCACCGAGCTCACCATTAGCTATGTGGGCTATGCCGACTACAAGCTACGCGCCGCGCAAAACATGAACGTACAGCTTAAGCCCAACACCAAACTGCTAGACGATGTGGTTGTGGTGGGGTATGGCAGTCAGAAGAAAGTAGACGTAACAGGCTCTATCGCATCGGTAACCGGCAAAGACATCGCCCGTTCGCCAATGGCCAACCTCACCAACTCTATCGGTGGAAAGCTGGCCGGCTTGCGCGTTGTTCAGCGTTCGGGAGAGCCTGGCAAGGACGGCAGCGACATCGACATTCGCGGTTATGGCACAGCGCTGGTAGTGGTAGATGGCGTTCCAAGCAGTTTCGATCAAATCGATCCGAACGAAATTGAAAGCATTACCATCTTGAAAGATGCCTCTGCAGCAGTGTATGGTATTCGTGCTGCCAATGGCGTTATCTTGGTTACCACGAAGCGTGGAGGCTCGCAAGCCACGAAGATAGAACTTAATTCTACCTTTAGTTGGCAACGTCCAACCATCTATCCCGAGCTTTGCAACGCTGCCCAGTTTGCCGAACTTACCGACGAAGACCTTGTGAACCGCGGCAAGCAACCCACATACGGCCGCGAAAAGCTTGAGAAATGGCGCGCAGGCGGCGAAGGTTACGAAAGTACCGACTGGTACAACGAGGTGGTAAGGCCGTGGGCTCCACAGCAGCAATACAACCTCAACGTGCGCGGCGGTACAGACAAAGCCCGTTATTTTGCCTCTTTGGGTTATCTCAACGAGGGCGGCATTTGGCGTTCTAACAGCTCCAACTTCCAACGTTTCAACTTCCGTTCGAACATGGACATCCAGATAACCGACGGCCTGTCGGCATCGTTGTCGCTGTCGGGACAGAAAGGGAAGCGGCATTCCTCTCCGTGGGATCCCTTCTATGTAATGGCCTCGATACAGCAAACGTTCCCCACTTCGCATGTCTACGCCAACAACAACCCCAACTATTACGCAGCAACGAACATCGTGGCGCGTAACGCAAAAGCCGTTACCGACCCCGACATGATGGGCTACGACAAGTCGCAAAACAAGCGTTTCGAGGGTACGGCATCACTCACCTACGATTTCCAAAAGATTAAGGGGCTGTCGTTGAAGGGCCTGTTCTATTACCGCAACATCGACGATTACCGCAACTTGTTCCAAAAGAAGTACAACTACTATGCCTACGACAAGGCTGCCGACAAGTACGATGTGGCGTTTACGGGATTTAATCCCTCAAACCTCAAGCGTTCGATGTGGAACGATGAAACCTACATGTTGCAAGCCTCAATCAGCTACGAGAACACCTTTGCCAAACTGCACCATGTAAAGGGGTTGTTATTGTCTGAAACAACCCGTACTAAATACCACAGTCTGGATGGCTTTCGCGAGTTTAACATCGATGCTTTCCCCGAGCCAGACAACGGCAACGAAAAGAACAAGAGCAACGGAGGAAACAGCTCACAAAGTGGGCGCATCGGTTATGTGGGCCGAATAGACTACGACTATGCCGGCCGTTATCTCGTTGAATTCAGTTTCCGTTACGATGGTTCGTCCAAGTTCGAAAAGTCAAAGCGCTGGGGTTTCTTCCCTTCCGTATCGGCGGGATGGCGCATTAGCGAAGAGGCTTTCATGAAGAAATTCAGCCATGTGCTAGACAATCTGAAACTACGTGCCTCGTGGGGACGACTGGGCGACGACGAATCGGTGGAGGGCTACCAATATCTGGAAGGCTACACCTACCCCAACGGCTCTTATCTCTTCGGCAGCGATGTGTTCAAAACGCTTGTCCCTAAGGGTTTGGCAAACAAGAACATCACCTGGTACACGTCCGACATTTACAACCTCGGCCTTGATTTCGACCTCTGGCATGGGCTACTTTCGGGAACGTTAGAGTTGTTCTATCGCCATCGCGACGGCTTGTTGGCCACTCGCGCCGCCTCTTTGCCCACTACTTTTGGCGCAAAACTGCCCCAAGAAAACCTAAATTCTGACAGCCACCGAGGCTTTGAGCTGCAACTCTCGCACCATAACAAGATAGGAGAACTCACTTACGATGTTATGGGCAATTTCTCGTTCTCGCGCGCCAGACACGACTATGTGGAACGCAACGCATCGCTAAACGAAAACGACAATTGGCGGAACAACACCAACGGACGTAACAAGAACATCTGGTGGGGCTACAAGGCCATTGGCCAATTCCAGTCGGAAGACGAGATTGCAAATTCGCCCATCCAAGACGGAAACGGCAATCAAGACCTTAATCCGGGCGACATCAAGTATGAAGACTATAACCACGACGGCGTGATAGACGAAAACGACGTGCAACCCATAGGCCGAGGAAAGACGCCCGAAATAATGTATGGCCTAACACTTAATGCGCAATGGAAAGGCATAGACCTAACCGTGTTCTTCCAAGGAGCGGGCAATTTCAATGCGCTGCTGTCTAACGACATGGCCCATCCCCTGTATAACGGCTCGAACACGCCGACGGCATTCATGGACCGTTGGCACCACGAAGACATCTACGACACCTCTTCGCCGTGGGTTCCAGGAAAATATCCGTCCACCTATGCTAGCGGAAAGCAAAACAACCGACGCGTATCTTCGTTCTGGCTACAAAACGCCAGCTACCTGCGCTTAAAGGAATTGCAAATCGGTTACACGCTGCCAAAGAACTGGGTGCAACGTGTGGGGCTTGAAAACGTTCGCGTTTTCTTGTCGGGTTTCAATCTCCTTACCTTCACCGGAATGGAACTGCTCGACCCCGAAGCCGAAGGCGGCCCCGGCAGATACTATCCGCAATTAAAGGTTATCTCGTTCGGTCTTAACGTTAAGCTATAATATCAGATTACATTAAATAACTGACAGATGAAAAATCTCAAATCATATATCGCCCTAGTGTGCACAGTGGCACTTGCCGTTTCGTGCAACAACGTGCTCGACACTTCGCCAACAAATCTCTTGAACGACAACCAAGTGTGGAGCAGTAAAAATGCAATAGATGCATATTTAGGACAACTGTACGACTCGATGCAGGTTGAAGACCTGGAATATCAAATAGAAAGCGAAGGCCAATACCTCTCGGAGTTCACCGACGAGGCCGTTCGGGCGTACACCTGGGGCCGAGCCAACTACGCATTGATACCCGAAGGCGTCTTCGGATGGTGGGGATATAAGGAGGTTAGAAACACAAACACCTTCCTCGACAACATCAACAATGCTGCCGCCCTTACCCCCGAAGAGCGAAAAGTATATGAGGCCGAGGCCCGTTTCTGCCGCGCCATGAACTATTTTGCCATGGTTAAGCGCTATGGAGGCGTGCCACTAGTTACCGTCGCACAAAAATATGATGGTGGTGACGTCAAGACCTTGCAACTGCCCAGAAACAAGGAGTACGAGATTTACGACTTCATCAAGGACGAATGCCAAGCCATCCAATCCACACTTCCCGAAAGCAGAGAGGGTGAAGACAAATATCGCGCCACACGTTATGCCGCATACGCCCTTGAATGCCGCGCCATGTTGTACGCCGCAAGCGAGGCAAAATACGGCAATGTACAACTGGATGGACTAATCGGCATACCCGCAGAGAAGGCCGAAGGCTATTGGAAAGCCGCCAGGGCTGCCGCAGAAAAGATTATCAACTCTGGCAAATACGCCCTCTATACGGCCAAAACCGACAAGGCAGAGAACTTCCAATACCTCTTCCTCGACGAGAGCGAGGCCAACAAAGAGCAGATTTTCACCAAGGCTTTCGACACATCCAACAAGGGCGGAACCTTTGATTACTTCAATGCGCCGCAAAGCTTTAAGCTCGACTATGGTTGCGTGACCAACCCCACCGCCGACTTTGTTGCCGAATTTGAATATAAGGACGGCAGCGACGGCGCGCTGAAAGTGAACGACGACAGCGGAAATCCCATAAAGTATGCCGACCCAACTGACCTGTTCAAGGACAAAGACCCGCGTATGCTTGGTTCTATTCTCTACCCATTTTGTCCTTGGCAAGGAAACAGGGTTGAAGTGCGCAAGGGCATCATCAAGCCCGATGGAACCATCGTAACGGCCAGTTCGCTGAGCGACAAGTACGAAGACACCAACGCCACCATCGCAGCAAAAGACGGCACGCTAACCTCTACCGACGTAACGAAGACCGGTTTCTACATCAAGAAGTTTATGACACCCAACAAGCAAGTGGACTATGAAAAGGGCGAAACAAACTGGATGGTGTTCCGCTATGCAGAGGTGCTGCTCAACTATGCCGAGGCTTGTGTTGAGCTTGGCGACGATGCCGAGGCGTTAAGGGCCGTAAACCTCGTCCGCGAACGGGCAGGCATCGCTCCGCGAACAACCATCAACCGCGACCAAGTGCGCCACGAACGCAAGGTGGAACTGGCCTTCGAGAACCACCGCTGGTGGGACATTAGGCGCTGGCACATTGCCGACCAACTGCTCAACGCTAAGCAATTCAAGGCCCTTAACCCCTATCTGGTTTGGGAAGATGGTAAAGACGTATCGCAAATGAAGTACATCTTTAAGATTGAAGACGCCCCAAAAGACCCGCGCACGTTCTTACCTAAGCTGTATTACGAGCGCATACCGGCCGACGCCATTTCAACAAACCCCAACATCAAACAAAACCCTGGTTACTAAAATCGCATGGAAATGAAAAAGATATTATTGTCTCTAACTGCTTGCCTGGCCTTGCTTGCGAGCTGTGGCATCGATAACTACGACGAGCCTACGGGTTCTATCGCTGGGGGCATATACGATGCCGAAACACAAGAACTCATCCCCGCACAGTCGCCCAACGGCGCGCGCGTACAGGTTACACAAGATGGTTATAGCCAACCCACCAACTTTTGGTGCAAGCCCGACGGCACCTTCGAGAACACCCGCTTGTTCTCTGGAAAGTACAAACTCTCGGTACAAGGGCCGTTTGTGGCCTCAACCATTACCGAACAAGAGGTGAACGTACCCTCGTCGAACGTCAAAGTGATGGTCGAACCTTACCTGCGCATCACTGCAACGGCCAAACTTAACGGAAAAACGCTGGACATCGACTACACGGTAAACCAAAACAGCAAGTCTACGGGCACGGTTAGCACGATTGAAATACTGTGCGGCAACACCATCGGACTTAGCGTAACCACGTCGAAAAAGCGTGCGAAGATTAGCACCGACGACCAACCCATTGGCCAACAACACCATTACACAATGGAGAATGTTGACACCAAGGGAGCAGTATTTGTACGCGTGGCTGCCAAAACCTCCGAAACTTCGTATTATAACTACTCTACGCTGTTGAAGTTGAAATAACTACTAGGCTTTAAAAAATGAATATCATCCCGGTTGAGAACGTCTTCTCGACCGGGATTTCTTTTCACCCAAATCGGTCGTTAGAACCTGTGCAGATTTTGTGTGTTGTTGAGCATATTGCCTGCCTTATTCTTGAAGA
>NZ_KV815058.1:0-244 GCF_001814145.1 Prevotella sp. HMSC073D09
TTAAGTACGTTTCTGTTGTTTGTTTCTTGTAACGGCAATAGGAAAACTTCGCATATCAGCAATAAGCAAGAGATAAAGGAATCTCCTGTTTCGGATGCCAAAGAACAGAAAACGGGTAAAGACAATCAATCTTTACGGGTAAAGAAGTATGCACATACGGTAAGGGGCACGAAAGAAACAGAAAGGGAAAAGGAAACAAGGACAAATAAAAGAAACCATGTGTCCAAGCGTTTGCAAGATTTTC
>NZ_KV815059.1:0-2183 GCF_001814145.1 Prevotella sp. HMSC073D09
TCTATCTGTTTATTAGGGTGGGAAACTTTAGTTAGTAATAAACCCCTCTCAATTTGTAGGCATTTTAAAAGTCTAGATGACTTCAGTATCTATTTACTTTCGACCATAAATAATTTCGATATATTTAGTTTGGAAGCATAGAATCTCGCGCCAGCCCTTGTCAAATGCAAACCATCATGACTTATCAATTTATGCTCTGGAGTAAATATATTATATTGTCCAGAACTATCTCTAACGACATCCATCATGTTAATAAAACCATCACCAAATGTCCGTTTTTCATTTATATTACGAGTTACAATGTCATTTGCAATATCTATCTTTTGATCATAATAAGAATTCCCAAAAAATCTTTTATTGTAAATCAAGCATGGACTAGAAAAAAATCTTTTATCCCCAACACGATAAAGTTTCTTTTTGGACATTTGGGGAATGAAGGAGTCAAATTTATTAAAATCCCCATTGTTAGCCAAGAAAATATAATTGGCTTTTCTAATTCTCTCATATAAAACATTGTCTAAGGCCTTATGATATGATAAATTAAGAGAATCGGCATAATTAGATTCCTTAAGAATATTGTACCAATCACGAGCATAGCTATCTCCAACAATTAGAACGTTCTTTTTATCATTACTAGGAAAGTCAATATCCTTCTTATCAATTGTGTCATTATATACTAATGTTGCCCATGTTGTAGGTTTCGAAATATATGTTTCTAACTCTGGAATATCTCTGACTACACCTTCATGTTTATAAAAATTAATGGACAAATATGAAATGGGAAGAATTAAAACACAACAAATAGATAAAACATATTTTGTTGTTTTAACATTCCTCTTCATTGCCTTTTCAACACCCTGTTCTATAAAATAATAAGAAAAGTAACCTACTGTTAAAGCACCTCCTATTACAAATAAATAGTCCCATACACTCAACTGATTCTCAATTATATTTCGATAAAATGCTATAATAACTTGATGCCATAAATATATGCTATAACTTGCCATCCCAAGAAAGGATACTACCTTAATATTGGGAATGGGACAAAAGCTCATCTTTGCAGTAGTTATCTGAATTAAAAGAGTGGTGGTTAATACGATTGCCAACAATCTATACTGCTGCGCATTTAGATTTGCATTAAATGCTATCAATAGGATTACCAATAGTAAACAACCCCAAACTTTCCAATTATTTTCTTTCCGCTCTATAGTAGATGACGTTGCTATCAATCCACCAGCTATGAATTCAAAAAGGCGTGATGGGAGTAAATAGAAATGGAATGCGGGTGTAAATATAGGTAATGCATATAACAATAAAGATAGTAATCCTACTATAACTAACATCTTTATTATGAACTGTTTCCAATTCTTAGAAAATCGATGTGCTACCATAAAGAACAAAGGGTAAAGTACATAAAATTGTAAAGCTAAACCTATATACCATGTATGCATCAATGGCTTATATTCATTGGAGGCGTCCCAATAATTACCAGCTGTTATATATTGAACGAAGTTATTCAAAAATATGCTTGAACCTAAAGCCGTTTCAGCCGTGTTCTTATAGTTGGTTGGGAACATTGTGAAATAGCCTAAGCCCAAAGATAGCATACTTATAATTATAACTAAAGGCCATAAACGGACTAATCTTCTTTCTAGAAATTCCAAATAAGAAAAACTTCCATTATCATATTGAGTTATTATACTTCTTGTCGTGAAATATCCAGCAACAACTAAAAAAATGTCCACTCCCAAATATCCATACGTGAAAAGGTTCGCATGGTAGAAAACTACACCTAAAAGAGCAAGCCCTTTCAACATGTCTAAGAGATAAAATCGTTCTTTCTGCATCATCGTTCTGTTTTGTTTTTTTAGATTAAAAATAGTGTTTTTTGCATCTTAATTCTGCAACCTCTTTGTTATAGCTGTTATTATAAGGTCTGAGTAGCTAAATGCTGCTCACAATTTTGCCGTTTTGTAAAATTCACTTATAGTCACAACGAAATGGTTTTGGAATTAACCAATCGGAAATTGAGAGTCAGAAGCGACTCCAACTCTTCCTTGTAATCGGCGATGTGTTCGAAGAAATTCATCACCGCTCGCCTGAACTCCTCCTTCGTTCTGTAAAATCCCGTGTTGATGACTTTCTTCCGGAGCATTTTCCAAAGGCGTTCGATGAGGTTGAGG
>NZ_KV815059.1:2283-14034 GCF_001814145.1 Prevotella sp. HMSC073D09
TCCAAAGGCGTTCGATGAGGTTGAGGTTTGGTGAATATGGAGGTAGGAACACTTGCCTTATTCTGGTGCCCTTCACCCATTGGGCAAGTTCCTTGTTATGATAGTACTTGGCATTGTCGGATATGATGTATATCTCGGAGGCCTCGGGATGCCTTGCGAGTGCTGCCTCGTAGAGCTCGCGCGTGGACTGGGCATTCACCCTGGGGCTGTCAAGGGCAATGACGTCGGTTACGTCGTGGGCGTTGAGAAGTCCGTTGAGGTTTATCCGGTCACGGCCGCTCACCGTGGGCTGCTCCATGCGTTCGCCTTTCTCCACCCAAGCGTAGGTGGAGCGGCTGTTGTGCGTGGGATGTACGCCGTCGGCATAGTAAACCACGGCGGAACCGTCCATGTCCCTAAGCGTCTTGGCCAGCTCCTCGACGAATTCTTCCTGTTCCTGTGCGTCGGCCTCGCAAGGCACTTCCGTTGTCTTCTTGTAGGTGAACCCGATGCGGTTGAGTAGGTCTACCGTCCCTTGCGGGGTGTACGACACGCCGAAAGTACACTTTATCCATTGGGCAACACTTTTGGCGTCGGTGTATACCTTACGGCGGAGTTCTGCACATAGGGCGGAAATTTGCGAACTGTCAAGAAGTCCCCAATAGCCCTTGTAGTGGTTGTCGGTCAGTTTGGAAATGCCACCCGACTTGTAGGAATCCACATAGTTGTACACGCTGGACAAGCTTATTCCAAGGTCGTAGGCGACTGTTTTCGCATCGTGACCATGAGCCAGCATCAATATGCTGGTAATCTGAGCCCAGTAAGGTTCAAATTCCTTACTGTGCTGAATCCTGCGGAGGGTTTTGAGTCCTTCTAGGGGTAAGTTTAACATCATGATGCAAAGATACGCTTTTTCTTAATATTTCCCAAATCTAATTACTTTTGACTATAAAACGAATTGTGCACAATTAGGACTTCGGAAAGATATAGAAAACTATTATTTTCTTTGTATTAATAAGGCATTCCTTTTTCGTTTAAACACTACTAAATGCACATGTTGCGCGGTAATTGGCCGGGTTGAACGCCGTCAGGACGAGAGTTCTCACAACTATTCTCAACCTGCAACTAGAATTGATAACCCATCACTAGAATACGCTTGCAAGTAAATCGACTGCAATGCAATTAAGCCAAATAGGTTAGAGGCAAACTTTCACACTTCTCCCAATATAACGTTTTGTTAAATTTGGTACTTATATTTTACAAAACACGCCCTCGCTTCCGCCCTCTTCTAGCGAAAATAAATGTTCAAGAGCAAGCAATTAGCTGCTAATTCCAACCTTTCTCGCCCCTTCTCTTACGCATTTTTGTAAGCGTCAGCTACATTTAGCACCATTTAGCCTTTCTATTTTGGTTGCCGGCTCGTAATTTTTCAAGCCCAATTACTCACTTTTAGCCCCTAAAACCCCACTTTTTAATGGATGTTTTGCCCTTTTTTACCATGTTTTTAATGGAACTAAAAGGTTTTGTTTATACCATTACAGTGAATTTTTATGCTTATCATCTTGCATTTAGCAGCATTTTGCATTGCGTTTAGCGGCAAATCGCATTGCATTTAGCAGCAAAACGCACTGCATTTAGCACCAAAACGCACTGCGTTTAGCGGCATATTGCACTGCATTTAGCGGCATATTGCACTGTATTTTACTACAAATAGCCCAAAATTTGGTGCAAATGGCGGTTTTATAAAATATATATTCATTTTGCCAGCATTTACAACTACCCCCTTTTAGCCTCAAAACAAACCTTCACGAGAATTGATTTTTTGCGCCCAAGTGGGCAGTTGGTGGATAAAAATGGCACTCATAGTGTTAAAATCCTTACTGAAAAGCTGACAAAAGATTGGTTGATGAGAGGTTTTTTCAGTTAACAAGGGAACAAGTTAACGAGGTGACAAGGTGGTAGGCGCAGCCATCTTTTCGCTTTTCCATTTTGCCAATCCTCATCAACCCGCTTACTTCACAACTCGTCAACTGGTTAACTTGTCTACTCGTCAACTTGCAAACTTGTCCCCTCGTCAACCTTTCTAATCTCTTTCCACCTTTGCCTCTCTTCGCAGCGAATACGGCATCTTCTTGCCATAGCCAATGCGGATTAAGATGGTGGGGCGTTCGTTAGTTAGCCCCAACTTCTGTGCTAGCTGCACAGACAACGAGGGCTCTTCGTTGGGCTGGTTCAGGTAAGCGTGCGCAATTCCCATCTGCGTAGACCTTAAAAGGAGGCGTTCGAGGGTTCGCCCTAAGTTCACCCACTGTTCAATCGTGTTGTCCTTGGTGGTTAGCAACACGAGGTGAGAGGCCGATGCAATGTTTTTTGCGTCGCTCTTGTTCTGCTTTTTCTCGTTGATGGCCTTGGCCATTATCGGCTTGGCGATAAACTTGGGCACGTTTGGCGCACCGAATACGGCATAGCTTAACCCGTCTTTCATTGCATTTTGGTGTTTCTTATTATACCGCATCCACTGCTGCAACTCCGTTTTAAAAGCCTTATTGTGCATTTGCAGTCGGTTGCCGGCATACACCATTTCGGTAATCGTGGTGTATTCTGCCGAACCATTTTTATAGTAATGCACGCCAATGGAAGGCTCTGCGCCGATGTTCTTTAACAAAACAATGCTGTCTTCGGGAATAATTCGGCCGTCATAGCGGCTCCTATTGGTCTGCCGCAGGGCGATTTGTGCGAACAACGAGCAGGGCATGTCGTGGCTTTGCTTGGTGAGAAACACCCTTATCACGCCCTCGTGGGTAACAGTCACTCTTGTTTCGTAGCCCTTATGGGCGGCTGCAATGCAAAGATTTTCGGCTGCACAGCCAAGACTCACGAACAATTCGCGGTGGTTTGGGTCTACAATGGGCAGCGACTTGGTGAAGTCGGGCAAGATGTCTATCTCTCCTTCCGCTATCTTAAACAACCACGGTTGCGTGTTATGGCCCGATGGGGCCTTAACTGCCTGAGCTATCATAAACAGATAGTCGGGTTCTTGGGCAAATACATTACTCATCATTCCTATAAATAAGATAAGTGTTACAAATATTTTTTTCATCGCTGGATAAGTTAATGAGGTTACAAGTTTACGAGTTTACAAGTTGACAAGTTGACAAGTCTGCAAGTTAACGAGGGTGTAGGTGGACAGTTTACGAGTTTACCAGTGGATGCGTTGCAAGTTTACGAGTGCACTCGCCCTCTTATACACTTGTTAACCCGTCAACTGGTTAACTTGCATTTATCCATAAATCAATCATTAAGTCTAGCCCTTTAACAACCTGCTCCCAACCTTCGTTGCTCCGTAAGTTGATGCCGTTATACGTGGGGCTTTGCTCCTCTATCAGCACCAAATAGCTGATAGAGGCAGAGAGGATGGTGGCCAAGGCTGCAACTTCGGTGTGGTGAGAATGGGTAAAACCGCTCACCGCCTTTATCAATTCGCAGCCATTTCGTTCCCTACGGTCGCGCAACTGCCGAATGTTCTCATTGTCGGTGGTAAGTTCCCAACGGCACAATCGCCTCAACGTAACGTCGTTTCGTAGCTGTACTATTTGCTCGCGAAACATCCGTTTAAGGCTTCCAGCAACATCCGCCTCGTCGATAGCGTGTATATCCGTGTTGGCCCAATAGTCTTTGCTCAGCAAGTAGTGGGCAATCAAATCGTCTAATCCGCCAAAATAGCGGTAGATAAGCATCTTTGAAACGCCTGCTTTTTGGGCTATGGCGTTGACGCCAAGCCGTTCGAAACCATCGTTGGCAATAATGTCGTCAACCGCTTGGAGTATCTTCTGTTGTGTTAGTTCCCTATCTTTCATTCCGTTTGTCTTTTATTATGTTACCAATAAGTAACTACAAAGTTAAGTTACTCGCTGGTAACATACAATAAAGAACTGTTAATTCTTTCGCTTTTACACAAAGTTTAACGCATGAAAGAGGTGCAGCTAGAGCTCTTTTGGGCACAAGAAAGCTAGGAAGAGCCGATGTTTACCAGGTAATTAAGAGGGCAATAGAACATTAAAGCGCGTTAACAAACGTAACGCGCCCACAAGATGGCCTTCCCCCTGCAAAGGAATAGGGGTGAAAAAGATGTGTTTACTTTGGCTATACGCAGGAAGTATGGGTGAGACAGACTCCACCCATGCCCTCTCCTAAGCCTATTATGTCTTTCTTAAAGCATGTTCTAAAAATGCCACTTTTATTTCTTTTCTCCTTTTAAAGTTCACCCTTCACTGTCTTAAAAGATAGCGTTTCCTGTCTATCTTTCCGTTAGGAGTTAGTGCGAAGGCCTCCACCCTTTCGTAGAAAAGCGGCACTTGGTGGGTTTCTAGCCGTTCTTTCAGTCGGCGAGCCAAGTCTTTGGCGTTCATTTCAACATCGCCATCGGCAACAACGAGCAACTTTAACGCTTGGCCTAGGATGGGATGGGGCACGGCGATGCAAACACAAGCCTTTACTTCGGCAAAGCTGTTGGCCGCGGCCTCAACCTCTTGCGGACTAACCTTAAAGCCGCCCGTATTGATGATGTCGCTGTCCCTACATTTAAATTGCAGACGGCCTTGATTGTCTATCTCGCCGCAGTCGCAAGTGGTAAAACTCTTCTCTGTTAGCGGTTCATAAGTTATTTGTTCGCCCATGCGCAGGTATCCGCTCATCAGCGTATCGCCTGCACAACGGATATAACCTTCGGGCGTAATGTCGAAACACGCGTTAGGCAGAGCATGGCCCACGCAGCCTGCCTGCTGATGGTGCGTAAACTCGAAGGTTGCCACCACGCCTGTCTCGGTAGAGGCGTAGGTGTTGAATAGGCGTGTATGGGGCAATTGCTTGTGCAACTCCGCCATTGTGGGCACGTCTAAGGCATCGCCACCTGTCTCGATAAAGGCCAGCTTGATGGCCGCGTCTTTCATTTGCTTACTGCCAAACTTGGTAAGCATACGTATGCATGAGGGCACAAGGAAGGCTCCCACGCTCATTTCTTTGCAAGATGCAAGCAGGGAGAAGAACTCGTTGAAATCGAACTTGGGCATCAAGCAGCACGTTGCCCCCGCTAACATGGTGGCCCAGACCTTAGACAGACAACCCAAATGGTTGAGTTGGCCCGGCACAACAAACCTAATGTCGTGGCGATAAGCTTGCCCATGCACAATGTTCTCGGCACTGGCCACTATGGCTCGCGTGCCAATAACCACTCCTTTGGGCGTGCCTGTGGTACCCGTTGTGAAAAGTACGTCGGCCGAACCTTCGGGAAAGCAAAACCCTTGCAAGGATTTCTCCATCCGCACAGTTTGTTCGGGCGTGGCGGTAGCAGGCAAAAGCACAGCCACTGCCCCCGCAACATGCACGGCAAAGTAGCTAATCAGGAAGTCGGCATCGCAACTTGCCCTTAGCACCACGCCTTTTCGCTGCATGCCTTGGTAGTGTTTGGCGCGCAACATCGTGCGTTGGCGAAGTTCTCCATAGGTAAGTTCTTCGCCATTCAGCATCATCGCCACCCGTTGTGGAGCGTTCTGTGCGTGCCTTTCTATGTACTGTTCAATGCTAAGCATCTGCGTTTTGCTTTCGTCTAACCATCTCGGCCAGGGTGTCAAGGCTCTTAAAGTTGGCTGGCGTGGCGTCGGCGGCATCCACTTCAATGCCAAAGTTGTCGGCCAAGAGCATCATAATCGTTGTTACATCCAACGAATCAAGCTCGGCCATCAAGAACTGCGAGTCGAGATCTACCAGTGGAAGTGCCCCTTCAAGTATGTTTCTTATTTTTTCTTTCATTGCTTATGGGTGGTTTAGCATTTGTTGCTTGTACCTTGCGTGTGCGCATAGCCACTAGGCAAAGTAAAGCACACACAAAATTAATAACAATCGTCCAAACAGCAAGCTTTTTGTTGGGAAAAACCTTCAAGGCATGTTCTAACACACGATGTTGTTGCGCATTTCCAGCCCTTACATCAGCAAACGCGCGAGGTTACTTTACACATGGCGCCTCCGCATGCCGTGTTGTATTGGCCGCCAATTCCTCAATAAGTAAGAAAAGTTGGTCGATGTTTACATCCAACCATTGCCATCCCACAAAAGCTATACGGCCGCTAAGCAAGTCGTTACTCATTAAAAAACGTTAAAGCCTTTATATATAATAAGGTGTATGCAAAAGTTTTATTTACTTTTGCGCGGCAAATGGCATGTGCTCCGTTGGGGTGTACGCCCCTTAGCCGCATGCACAGAACTTAAAATAACAACACCATGCAACAAAACTTAGTGATTGTAGAGAGCCCCGCAAAGGCCAAAACCATAGAGAAGTTCCTTGGAGAAGACTTCAAGGTAATGTCGAGCTACGGACATATCCGCGACTTGAAAAAGACAGGATTGAGCGTAGACCTCGACACCTTTGAGCCTTTCTACGAGATTTCTGACGATAAGAAAAAGGTGGTGGCCGACCTGCAAAAGGCTGCGAAAAACGCCGAACGCGTGTGGTTGGCAAGTGATGAGGACCGTGAGGGAGAGGCCATTTCGTGGCACTTGTGCGAGGTTTTGGGTCTAGACGAAGACAAAACCAACCGCATTGTGTTCCACGAGATTACGAAACCGGCCATTCTTCGTGCCATTGAAGAGCCGCGGCGCGTTGACATGAACCTCGTAGACGCACAACAAGCACGGCGCGTACTCGACCGCATGGTGGGTTTCATGCTCTCGCCCATACTTTGGCGCAAGGTAAAACCATCGCTCTCGGCTGGTAGAGTGCAGAGTGTTGCCGTGAGATTGGTGGTAGACCGCGAACGAGAGATTAACGCTTTCAAGCCCGAAACCTTCTATCGCATCGTTGCTATCTTCGCCATTACCAACAACGAGGGCGGCATGACAGAGGTAGATGCCGAACTAGACACGCGATTTAAAACCCACGAAGAGGCGCTGGCTTTCCTCGAAAAGTGCAAAAACGCCAATTTCACCGTCGAAAACGTCAGCAAAAAGCCATTAAAGCGCTCGCCTGCTCCTCCCTTCACCACCTCTACCCTGCAACAAGAGGCGGCCCGAAAGCTAGGGTTCAGCGTGTCGCAAACCATGATGGTGGCTCAAAGACTGTACGAAAACGGACGCATTACCTACATGCGTACCGACAGCGTTAACCTCTCTGGCCTTTGCATCAATGCCACCAAGGAGGAAGTTACCAAACTATGGGGCGAGCAATATAGCCTGCCGCGCAACTTTCATACGCACGCTAAGGGGGCGCAAGAGGCACATGAGGCCATACGCCCAACCTATATGAACGTCACCAAGATAGACGGAACGCAACAAGAAAAAAAGCTGTACGACCTGATTTGGAAACGAACTGTAGCCTCGCAGATGGCCGAAGCCCTGCTCGAAAAGACGCGTGTTACCATCAACATATCGGGAGCTAGCGAACATTTCGTTGCAACGGGCGAGGTTTTGACCTTCGACGGATTCTTGAAAGTGTACCGCGAATCTACCGACGATGAGGACGAAAACCAGTCGGATTCTTCGCGAATGCTGCCCCCCATCAACGAGGGCGACAAGCTAGAACGCCGCGAAATAACCTCGATAGAACGCTTTACACAGGGTCCTGCACGTTATACCGAGGCCAGTCTTGTGCATAAAATGGAGGAATTGGGCATCGGTCGCCCATCTACCTACGCCCCAACCATCAGCACCATCCAACATCGCGAGTATGTAACAAGGGGCGACAGCAAGGGCAAAGAACGCCAATACCTGGTAGATACGCTTAAAGGCATCGTGATAACGACTAAGAATAAGAAGGAGAACGTTGGCGGCGACAAGGGCAAACTGTTGCCTACCGACGTAGGCATCGTGGTGAACGACTTCTTGATGGACAGTTTCCCCACCATCATGGACTATAACTTTACGGCGCATGTTGAAGAAGATTTCGACCGCATTGCCGAAGGACAAGAGGAGTGGAAGGCCATGATGAAAGCCTTTTACGCCGACTTCGGCCCTACGGTAGACACGGTGATGAACGCTCGTTCGGAGCATAAGGCCGGCGAACGCGTATTGGGCGAAGACCCAACAACAGGCAAACAGGTGCTTGTAAAGATTGGCCGATTCGGTCCTGTGGCGCAGATTGGCGTTGCAAGCGACGACGAAAAGCCGCGTTTCGCCAACCTCACCGCTGGTTTGAGCATCGAAACCATCACGCTCGAAGAGGCTCTCGAACTGTTTAAGCTGCCTCGTACGGTGGGCGAATTTGAAGGTAAGCCCGTGGTAATTGGCTCAGGGAGGTTCGGCCCGTACATCTTGCACGACAAGAAATACACTTCGTTGCCCAAAACCGAAGACCCACACTCGGTTACACTCGAAACTTCGGTGGCACTTATCGAGCAAAAGCGCATGCAGGAAAAGCAAAAGCACTTGAAATCGTTTGCCGAAGACCCGAAACTAGAAGTGATAAACGGTAAGTTCGGCCCATACCTTGCTTACGACGGCAAGAATTACAAATTGCCCAAAGAGTTACACGACAAGGCTAGCGAGCTTAGCTACGAGCAATGTATGGAATTGGTGAAGGCGGCACCCACAAAAGCCAAACGCACCACCAAGGCATCTGCGGCTAGCAAAGCCAAGAAATAAAATTAAAGCCTGCAAAGGCTCCACCAAACAACGCGTTCAGGATAATATGCAAAACGGCTTGCCAAGCACCGCAAGCCCCGATAGGGGCAAAGGCGAGTGCCTTCGCATCATACTCATTGGCTATATGGGGGCTGGAAAAACCACCATAGGCAAGGCCTTGGCCGCCGAGTTGGGCCTGCGTTTCTACGACCTGGACTGGTATATCGAGTCGCGCATGCGCAAAACCGTGGCTCAACTGTTTGCCGAAATGGGCGAAGAGGGCTTTCGTCGCATCGAACGAAACATGTTACACGAGGTAGCCGAGTTCGAAGACGTACTCATTAGCTGTGGTGGTGGCACGCCATGTTTCTTCGACAACATGCAGTACATCAACCAACAAGGCCGAACGCTATACCTTAAAGCCTCGCCCGATGTGCTATACAAGCACTTAAAGATGGGCAAGTCGGTGCGTCCCTTGCTACATAACAAAACGCCCGACGAGGTGAAAGCCTTCATCAGCGAGCAACTTGCCGCGCGCGAACCCTTCTACCTACTTGCTCATCACACCCTCGACGTAAGTCTGATGGACAACTTCGAGAAGATTAAGCTGTCTGTGACACAAGCAAAAGAGGTGCTGGGCGTGTAGTTAGTGGATTAATTAAGGAGTTGACAAGTTGACGAGTTGACAAGTTAACGAAGTGACGAGGTGACGAGTTAACGAGGTGACGAGTAGACAAGATGGTGGGTTGACGAGAGGACAAGTTGATGGGCGCAGCCATCTTTTCACCTTTTCACCCTTTCACCTTTTCACCTTTAAACTCGCCTTTCCTGGTAACGAACATTAATATAAAGAACCCAATATAGCAGAAATGAAGAAATGGACTATTGAAGATTCGAAGGAACTGTACAACATCAACGGTTGGGGCACTTCGTTTTTTGGCGTTAACGATAAGGGCGACGTTTATGTGTCGCCATGTAAGGACAACACCGAGATTGACTTGCGCGACGTGATGGACGAGCTGGCTCTGCGCGACGTTACGTCGCCAGTACTGCTGCGCTTTCCCGACATCCTCGACAGTCGAATTGAGAAAACAGCCAGCTGTTTTAGGCAGGCTGCCGAGGAATACGGTTACAAAGGCGAAAACTTTGTTATCTATCCCATCAAGGTTAACCAAATGCAACCCGTGGTAGAAGAGATTATCTCGCACGGCCGCAAGTTTAACCTGGGGCTTGAGGCTGGCTCCAAACCCGAACTGCACGCCGTTATCGCCGTGCAATGCCAAAGCGATTCGCTCATCATCTGCAACGGATATAAAGACCAAAGCTACATCGAACTGGCCCTATTGGCACAAAAGATGGGCAAGCGCATATTCCTTGTTATCGAGAAACTGAACGAGCTGGAGCTCATCGCGCGTGCTGCGAAGAAACTAAATGTGCGCCCAAACTTGGGCATTCGCATTAAGTTGGCCTCGTCGGGTTCGGGTAAATGGGAAGAAAGTGGCGGCGATGCAAGCAAGTTTGGCCTAACAAGTAGCGAACTGTTACAGGCGCTCGAACTGCTCGACCAAAAGGGGTTGCGCGACTGCCTGAAACTGATACACTTCCACATCGGCTCGCAAATAACCAAGATACGCCGCATACAAACCGCCCTACGCGAGGCTTCGCAATTCTATGTGCAGCTGCATAAGATGGGCTACGACGTAGATTTCGTGGATTGCGGTGGCGGACTGGGCGTGGACTACGACGGAACACGTTCGCCAAGCAGCGAGAGTTCGGTAAACTACTCGATACAAGAATACGTTAACGACTGTATCTACACCTTTGTAGATGCAGCCAACAAGAACGGCATCGAGCATCCCAACATCATTACCGAAAGCGGGCGTTCGCTAACGGCTCACCATAGTGTGCTGGTTATCGACGTGTTGGAAACGGCCACGCTACCCGAAATGAAGGAAGAATTTGAGCCTTCGGAAAACGAACACCAACTGGTAAAAGACCTCTACGACATTTGGGACAACATCAACTCGCGCTCGATGCTAGAAGATTGGCACGATGCAGAGCAAATTCGCGAAGAGGCCCTCGACCTCTTTGCGCATGGCCTGGTCGACCTACGTACGCGAGCAGAAATAGAAAGCATGTATTGGAGTGTGTGCCGAGAAATCAACACCATAGCCAAAGGCTTAAAACATGTTCCTGAAGAATTACGAAACATGGACAAGCTATTGGCCGACAAATACTTCTGCAACTTCTCGCTTTTCCAATCGCTACCCGACAGCTGGGCTATCGACCAGCTTTTCCCCATCGTTCCCATACAAAGGCTCGACGAAAGGCCCACACGCAACGCCACGTTGCAAGACATAACCTGCGACAGCGACGGCAAAATCGCCAACTTTGTTACCAATCGCCACATCTCGCACGTGCTGCCCGTACACACGCTACGCAAAAACGAGCCATATTATTTAGGTGTTTTCCTCGTTGGCGCTTATCAAGAGATACTGGGAGACATGCACAACCTGTTTGGCGATACCAACGCCGTGCACGTGTCGGTTAAGGATGGAAAGTACCACATCGACCAAATCTTCGATGGCGAAACGGTTGAAGAGGTTCTCGACTATGTGCAATATAACCCCAAGAAACTGGTTCGACAACTCGAAATTTGGGTTACTAAGAGCGTTAAGCAAGGCAAAATATCGCTCGAAGAGGGTAAAGAGTTCCTCTCAAATTACCGCTCTGGGTTGTACGGATATACATATTTGGAGTAAACTATTGAGGGGGGGATGCGCATACATCCCCCCAACTTTTTTGTTTGAATGTTGGGATGACCCCAAAATCGCCCGCCAAGGTTCGGTCGACATGCTAGGCCGACCTTGTCTTGACCCCAATCGGTTCATGATAGCCGCTTAGATTTTGTTTGGTTGCTAACCATCTTATCTGGCTTATTCTTGAAGGAGCAGCATACTACGTCGAAAGAATAAGACACAAGATGCCGACAAGCAAACGAAAGACGAGCAGAAAGCGATGGAAACAACCTAAAAACAATTGATAAGCGGCCTAACCACCAATTGGGGTTTAACGCTTTCCCTACAAGTTGAAAACTGGCTGCCAATGGCAGATGATTTCTGTATTTCCAGCAGGTGGTTTCTGTGTTTTCAGCAGGTGGTT